>CAJBLH010000076.1 GCA_903953895.1 uncultured Desulfobacteraceae bacterium
ATGTTAAAATTATAAATGTCCAATTAATGGTATTTTTATGTGTCCAATCGATGGGTAAAAATCACGCAAAACCAGTGTTTTCGCCTCAAAGCAGGTGCCATATTTTTGCGCGATAACGAGGTCTGTATTCTGGCGTGGCGGGATATTTCGGTGCGCTACAAGCAGACCGTCATCGGTGTTGCCTGGGCCATTCTTCGGCCACTTTTAACCATGATCGTTTTCACGGTGATTTTCGGGCAGATTGCCAAACTGCCCAGTGATGGCAATGCCCCTTATGCACTGCTGGTATACCCAACAAAAGGTATTATTCGTCCAACTGCTCTCTGGGAAATAATCATCCATGTGTCGCTGACGGCAATGGCCATCAGTCCGCGATCTTTGACGAAAGAAAGTGCCATATCCGCAGAAGCAGCCTTTTTCAGACATAAAACTTCCGCATCGAATTCCGCTTGAAGCCCGATATCCAAAAGCATTTCGGCGGAAAGCGACCTGTCCGCCGCCAGTCGCTTCAGCCATTGCGAGACAGTCCACTCCGCTTCGCTAAAATAAGAGCGCTCAACCATTTTCTGCTTGAACTGGATGCGATGCCGCAATATATCCGGAAAAGACAATGCACAGAATGTTTTCTGGCGGTAGCGCTCGCACAGATTTTTGATAGCGATATGAACGACCTGCTCCGAAGGAACAAGCCGCATTAGCAACGTATCGAAAACATCGAACGATACCAGTCGAACAGCGGGATGCAATCTATCTGAAATCCTGGTCAATGCGCTGATGCTCAGCAAGGCTGATTACCTCGAAGTTTCGTGATTATCCGGGAATAATCATGATCCGTATTTTAGGATTATTCTCTATCTGGTCTGCGACGGATCCGTATTCGAGTTTCCTCAATAACCAGAATTGACCCAGGAAAAACGTCTAATGCCAACTGAAAAACCTGTTTGCAAACACGAATAATGTTTGAAGGCCGTGGGTCTTTCAATCTCAGATACAGAATACCATATGCTGATCGCTCCATGTGCGTCTTTGATGACGATGGCAATTGACATTCATGCTGTTATAGACTTGGACAGTTTTTGAGCAATCAAAGAATTCAGGCTAAGACCTGCCTGCTCGGCTTCGATTTCGAGTTTTCGATGAAGCTGCTGATCGATTCTGACATTGAATACCTCTTTAAACGATTTTTCAGGTTTTCCCCCGGATTCTTCACATAATAGCAGATAATCATCCACCGCTTCCTGAAAGGCTTTTCTCAAAGAAGTTACATCAGTTCCTTCATAACTGATTAGCGCTTTAATAAATTCAATCCTTCCGTAAAAAACATCATCATCATCGTTAAAATTCACAGATCCATAATAATCTTTATATTTCATCATGTTTTTCATATCAATCCCTCTATTTGCAGCAGCTCAATGATCTGTTCAATCTGATAACGTTTCAAAACAGCAGATGGATGTGGCTTGTGAAGGATTATGGGTGGAAATATTGTCGAGTAGGCATAATATGGTTCCTATCATTTAGGTTTACTTTGTATTCCCTGTTTCTCCGCCCTTTCGGTCTGCGGAGTGTCACATCATTCAAACCATGTGAGGAACTTCAATACCCCTCACAGAACCGGAC
>CAJBLH010000077.1 GCA_903953895.1 uncultured Desulfobacteraceae bacterium
AAGGGTAGAGATGAAGGCAAAGTAGAAGGCAAAGCAGAAATAATTCTGGCATTGCTGTCAAGAGGGATGGGTGTTGAAGAAGTAGCCTCGATAGCAGGTATGGATATCCCCGGGGTGATTAAAATTCAGAAAGGCTTCAGTTCTAAAGGATAACTATATGATATGCTTATTAATAGGAATCGCTTAGACCTGGGTGTACACGACAACGAGGATAAAAAGGGAATACTGGATGTGCGGGTCAAGACGCAAGACGGACGTCAGATCAATATAGAGATACAGATATTGCCGACGGAGTTCATGCCGGAGCGCACATTGTTTTACTGGTCGAAAATGTTTACTTCGCAGATTCATTCAGGCGAGGGGTATGAACTGTTAAAAAAATGTATCACGATCAACATTGTGGATTTTGATTGTACGCCGTTGAAACAGGTTCACTCGTGTTATCATCTCGTTCATGGAATGTCCTTGACAACATCCATAGCAGGTGTTACCAAAAACGGGCTTTAACCATTTCTTTTTTGTTGTCATGTCGCTATAGACATTCACAAAAATAATTGCGCTGTGTTATCGGCCGGGAATGGCCCCAAAAAGCCTATTTCCACCCTGCTGCCTTGCGGAATGAATTTTCTGAAAGTCTATATATTCCGTCGTATTCCCATGAAACAGGCCAGAGTCATTGCCTTGAACGATGAATCCTTACGAAACCAGGTACAAAGCGCCGTCGGGAACTATTACCGCGCAGTCCATGCACCGCGGCGGCAGGCCCCGTTTATTCCCGGAAAAACGCCTGTGCCCGTGTCCGGCAAGGTCTATGATATGGATGACATGGCTGCCCTTGTGGAGGCATCGCTTGATTTCTGGCTGACAACCGGACGGTTTGCCGCATCTTTTGAATCCTGTTTTTCCGAATTTCTGGGTATCCACCATACCAGCCTGTGCAATTCCGGTTCTTCGGCCAATCTGCTGGCCATCTCCTGCCTGACCTCACCTGTCCTGAAAGATCGCCGCCTGCAAGCCGGGGATGAGGTCATTACCCTGGCGGCGGGTTTTCCCACAACGGTCAACCCCATTCTGCAAAACCGGCTGATTCCCGTTTTCGTGGATGTCGTTATCCCGACCTATAACGTGGATACATCGCAGCTCGATGCTGCCTTGAGCAATCGGACCCGGGCGGTTTTTCTGCCCCACACCCTGGGCAATCCCTTCGATCTGGATGTCGTTACCGCATTCTGCCGCAAACACGATCTCTGGCTGATCGAAGACAACTGCGACGCTCTGGGTGCAACATACGATCTCAAATCCGAAATCGGTGCTTACCCCCCGGTGCGGGTAAGTGTGCAATCTCCTCCTCCTTCTTCCAGCCAGGGAAGCTCGGAAAGGGGTTCGGTCGGCCGGGAGAGGCTGCTAACCGGTATTTTCGGTGATATCGCCACTTTCAGTTTCTATCCGGCCCACCATATCACAATGGGCGAAGGGGGTGCTGTTGCGACAAGCAGCCGCGAGCTTAAGCGACTGATCGAATCTTTCCGCGACTGGGGCCGGGACTGCTGGTGCGAAACGGGCCGCAACAATACCTGCAAGCAGCGGTTCGATCAGCAATTCGGCGATCTTCCTTCTGGCTATGATCATAAATATATCTATTCTCATATCGGCTATAACCTGAAACTAACGGATATGCAGGCGGCCCTCGGCCTTTCTCAACTGAAGAAGCTGCCGCAATTCATTGCACTTCGGCAGCGAAACTTTCAGATACTGTTCGATGGCCTCAAAACGCTCGATGAATTCTTTATCCTGCCGGAGGCCACACCGCATGCGCAGCCAAGCTGGTTTGGCTTTCCCATCGCCGTCTGGCCTGAAGCTCCGTTCACCCGGCCGGAGCTGATCCGTCACCTGGATCAGGCCAGAATCGACACGCGGCTGCTTTTCGGGGGCAATCTGATCCGCCAGCCGGCTTACCGGGATGTGCCGCACCGCCGGATCGGCGATTTGAAGAACTCCGATTTCGTTATGAATCAGGTCTTCTGGATCGGCGTCTATCCGGGACTGACAGAAGAGATGCTTGCGTATGTTATTGCGGAAATGAAACGATTCATTCAGTCGGGCGAATACGGCGGGAAATAAGATATGCCGATACCAGTTGACAACATACCAGTGGTCATTCTTTGCGGTGGTATGGGAACCCGCCTGGCCGAGCAGACGGAAATCCGGCCCAAGCCCCTGGTGGAAATCGGTGACCGGCCCATCCTCTGGCACATCATGAAGCATTATTCGCGCTATGGGTTTCAGGAGTTCATTCTGGCCCTGGGGTATAAAGGCGAGATGATCAAACGCTATTTCCTGGATTTCTATACCCTGGGCCAGGATTTTACCGTCAACCTGGAACACGGCCGGGTTCACACGATTCGGGAGAATCATGGGGAAAAGTGGACGGTGCATTTGATCGATACCGGCCTTAACACCCAGACCGGGGGCCGTTTAAAGCGCCTGGCAGGGATGTTGCGTAAGGGCGCTTTCATGATGACGTATGGAGACGGGGTCTGCGACATCAACCTGGAAAAGCTTCTTGCCTTTCATACAGCAGAGAAAGCACTTGTTACCCTGACAGCGGTTCGCCCTCCGGCGCGTTTCGGGGCGCTGGAATTCGATGGCGCCCGGGTCCGGCATTTTAAAGAGAAATCAAAGATACACGAGGGCTGGATCAACGGCGGCTTTTTCGTCATCGAGCCTGAAGCCCTTGGCTACATTGAATCCGACGTGATGTGGGAGCATGCTCCCATGGAAACTCTGGCAGGGCAGGGCAGGGTCTGCGGCTACCCGTACGAGGGCTTCTGGCAGTGCATGGATACGACCCGGGATCTCAACTATCTGGAGAGTCTCTGGCAAACCGGCAGCCCTCCCTGGAAGACATGGTGAAACGTGACGATAGACTGAAGGAGGAGGTCTTATGGCACGAAAATTAGTCAGCTTTGATTGGGCGGTGAAGCGACCTCGATGAGGATCAAAAACGGGCTTATGGCATGCAAACGCCTGCGGGATTGTACCCCGAGTATTATTTGCTAAATAAATAATTTCAACGACATTGCCAAAGACGGACTGGATGAATGGATTTATTTTCTTAAAAATGAATCCATCCGTCCGGAATTCAGCGCAAGGGTCTGGCCGAAGCCAACGAACAACTGGATATTCTCAAGTTGAATGACCAGCAGCGCCGGGAATATGAATACTGGCAGATGGAGCTTCACCAACGGGCCAGCATGGTGAAATCGCACTATGGGCGGGGACATCGGGAAGGGCATGAAAAAGGGC
>CAJBLH010000078.1 GCA_903953895.1 uncultured Desulfobacteraceae bacterium
GAAATGTTTCGGGTCATCGAAGAGCTGCACAGCCAGGGCCTGACGATTTTTCTGGTCGAGCAGAATGTTCACCAGACACTTAAAATCGCCGACTACTGCTATGTGATGGAAAACGGCCGCATCGTCAAGGAAGGTACGGGAAAAGACCTGGAGAAAGATGCCTCCATCCGTGAAGCGTATCTGGGATTCTGATGCTTTTCTCCACTCCATTCCGCTCATTCATAGAAAGGCTGAATTCCCTTTATGGCTCACCGGCAATAGGCCCCTTGGCGTCCCCAGCTTACCGGTAAAGCTATATTTATTGCACATCAACAGTTGTCGTTCGCGTGTTGCCTGTGGGGCTTGTCACTTCATGGGTTGCAGTGCCGGTTCCGGGATTAACTGTGGTTGTCGCTGAACGACTTTTCGTGGTGCCGCCGGGACCTGTGACCGATCCTGTGTTGGTAACACTACCGCTGCCGCTACGGACTGTTGAACCCGTGTAGGAACCTGTTTTGCCAGAACCGGTTTCGACAGTGGCTGAGCGACTGCCGCTACCCGTACTCGTTGCCGTGCCTGTTCGCGTGTTGCCTGTGGGGCTTGTCACTTCACGGGTTGCAGTGCCGGTTCCGGGATTAACTGTGGTTGTTGCTGAACGACTTTTCGTGGTGCCGCCAGGACCTGTGACCGATCCTGTGTTGGTAACACTACCGCTACCGTTACGAACTGTTGAACCCGTGTAGGAACCTGTTTTGCCAGAACCGGTTTCGACAGTGGCTGAGCGACTGCCGCCCGATGATTCATCTACACCAAGAACAGCAAATGAAAGCACAGAAATTAACATGAACGTATTTTTAATTTTTGACATTTGCGCCTCCTTAATAAAAATGGTTAAAATGCATAAGCCAACAGATTTTAATACTTTTGAACAGTAACCCTCCACGTTATTTTTGTCAACTCCACAGTATTTTGCTAATCAGCAATCTCATTAAATTAACCTATGCGCGGTTTTGCCCACGACGCTGAAGCAGTGTTTGGAGTTGTTGTACTCCAGGCGGTAGTCTTCGATAATTCCGGATTCTCTGAACTCGTCAAGATCAATATCCAGATAGGTGACAACTATTTTTTGCTTTTTACCGTTATTACATGACGATCAACCATTTAAAAATAATTTGAATTTAGTTTAGACATGGCCTATTGTGCACTATGTCTGATCAGAAAACTCAACGTAGAAAGTTAAAAAGTGTTTCAGAAGATAAGTTTGAAATTATTTATGCGGTATCGAGTATAAACCAATCAATGGATAACAAGCCCAGCCCATGAAACCCCACATTATCATCGATTCCTCCGGTATCGACCGGATATTAACACGAATGACCCATGAAATTCTCGAAGTACACAAGGGAACGGAACAACTGACCCTGATAGGCATTCAAACTCGCGGCGTTCATATGGCCAGGCGACTTCAGCAACGCATTCACGCGATTGAACGCGTTGAGGTTCCCGTGGGTGTTCTGGACATTACCATGTACCGGGACGACTGGACCCGGATCAGCCACCATCCGGTGATTCAGGCAACAGATATCGCATTTTCAGTGGATGATCGCGATATTCTCCTGATCGATGATGTCCTGTTTACCGGCAGAACCATTCGAGCGGCAATGGATGCATTGATTGATTTCGGGCGGCCGAAACGAATCGAATTGGCGGTTCTGGTAGACCGCGGCCACAGGGAGCTTCCGATTCAGGCCAATTATGTGGGGAAATCCCTACCGACTCGGAGATCGGAAAACGTGAATGTCATGTTTTTCGAAAGCGACAGCGTGGATCAGGTCGTTCTTGAAGAAGGAAAGGAGGAATATGGGAACTAAAGAACACAAGACATCTGCGCCAATACATCTGCGGGTCGGCATTCTCTCCATCTCCACCACCCGAACACTGGCAGAGGATAAAAGCGGTCACTGGATCAGCAAGCATTCAAAAAAAGAAGGGCACGAAGTTATATGTCACCGAGTGATCCCGGACGATGCACAAATCATCGCGGATACGGTGGCGGATGTTCTCCGAGAACTTTCGCCCCATGCACTGCTGTTGACAGGAGGCACAGGTATAAGTCCGAAAGATGTTACGATCGAGGCTGTCCGCCCCCTGCTTTCCAAGGAATTGACAGCCTTTGCTATTTTGTTCAGTCAACTCAGCTTCGAGGAAATCGACTCTGCGGCAATATTGTCGCGTGCCATGGCGGGTGTTATCGGCTCCACGCTGATATTCTGCATGCCCGGCAGTCTGAATGCCTGCAAGCTGGCCTGTAACTGCCTAATTTTTCCTGAAATCGGGCATATAATCCACCATCTTCAGGAAGAACCGTGATAATTCACGACACACCGATGCTGTACTTTTGAAAGATTATGATTTCCCACACGAACCTACCTTTCGCTCATTTTTTTCTTTAAAATTAATTTTTTCGCTCTGCTGGTTTCCAAGCTCCAGGATTTAAAATCCTGACTGGATGTGTGTTTAAGTGTTCTTGTTGGTTTCAAATTTTAAAAAAGGAGGCTGTCATGATAAGAATGGTTATTGCTGTACTGATTTTTGCGGTCAGTGCTTTTGCCGCGCCAGTGCCAGATACCGGACAAACCAAATGTTACGATGCCGCCGGAGACATGATCGCCTGTCCGTCTCCCGGCCAGCCACTTTATGGGCAGGATGGCAATTACACCATCAGCCCGATGTCCTACACCAAGCTGGACGGAAGCGGTAATGCACTGCCGGATTCGGCTCCATCATGGATGATGGTGAAGGATAATGTTACGGGCCTAGTCTGGGAGGCGAAAACCAACCTGGACGGAATCAAGAACTACAATGACCCCCACGATGCGGATAACACCTACACCTGGTACGACGGCAATACGGCTACCACCGATCCCTATTTTCCCGGCGCTCCGGGCGACGGCACGGATACCGAAGACTTTATCAAAGCACTGAATGATACGCATTACGGCGGTTACAGCGATTGGCGGATGCCCACAAACAAGGAGTTGGGCGCTATCGTCAACTTCAGCATTCCGTTTCCGGGGCCGACGATAGATACCGGATATTTTCCCAATACCCAGACGTCGTTTTATTGGTCTTCTGCTACCTACGCTTACTTTACGAGCTTTGCCTGGGGTGTGTACTTCAGCCACGGCCACGACGACTATTACAGTAAAGACTACGAATTCTATGTCCGCGCTGTTCGCGGAAGACCGGCTGGATCGTATTCTGATTTTTTGGTGATTTCGCCCGAAGCGACAACCGGTGACGATCATTATATTGATAACAACAATGACACGGTGACTGATGCTTCTACGAGCCTGATGTGGCAGCAGGAAACACCTGGCAATTTGGTGACATGGGAGCAGGCGTTGTCATACTGCGAAAATCTGTCTCTGGCAGGCTATACGGACTGGCGGTTGCCTACCATAAAAGAGCTGCGAAGTCTGGTTGATTACAGTCAGTATAAACCTGCACTCAACTCGACTTATTTTCCGGGTACAACCGAATCTTTTTACTGGTCTTCTACAACCTACGCCGGCAGCACGAGCAATGCGTGGGGCGTATACTTCAATTTCGGCTACGATCACTTTGACGTCAATAAGAGCAAATACAACTATGTTCGAGCTGTGCGTGGGGGGCAGGGTAATTCGCTGCTGGTTTCAAATTCCACTGGTTCCCTCAATACCATTCAGATTTCGGATATGACCGGTAAACTTCCTGCCAGTGGCGGTGCGATAACTGTTTCGGCATGGGATGTTAACGGCACTGCGATTGAAGAATCAGTTGGGGCTGCACCGCTGATGCTTTTCAATCATGGAACAACCAGTCTCTCCGGCCCGGAGCTTCAATCACGATTTCTAAATGGAACACCGGTGTTATACAAGTTTTCCATCGATGCGTCAGATGTGGTGATCACTAACATAAAAAACAGTATGAATGGTACCGATAAGATTCCGATCGTTTATATAAATGGGATGACTAATTTTGCTTCTAATTTCATTGGTAATTATAATACCATCAAAATTTCGGATATATCAGGAACACTCCCTGCCAGCGGCAGCGTAATCAGCGTTTTGGCATGGGATGCGAACGGTAATGCGATTCCAGAATCCGGAAGTTCGACTTCATTGAAACTTTATAATCATGGCACAACCAGTATTTCAGGCTCAGATCTTGCTGCACGTTTTCTGACGGAATCACCCATGACTTACGAGTTTAATATCCAATCAGCTACTAAGGTGCTTATCACCAATGTAAAAAGAAGTACCGACAGCAGGTTAAATATTCCAGTCGCCTATACCACTGGCGTGAGTCATTTTGTATCCAATTCCATTGGTAATTATAACACCATTGAGATATCCGACCTTTCCGGCACACTTCCTTCTGACGGTGGCGCGATCAGCGTTTTGGCATGGGATACGAACGGTAATGTGCTTTCACAATCAGGAAGTGCGGCGCCTTTAACGCTTTTCAATCATGGAACAACCAGTATTTCAGGCGCAAACCTGGCGGCGCGTTTCCCTGCCGGCGCCCCCATGACTTACGAGTTTTTTGTCGAATCAAAGAAGGTGCTTATTACCAATGTCAAGAGCAGTACCGACGGCCTTGTAGAAATTCCAAGCATTTTCACAAGTGGTATTTCCAATTTTGCAACAAATTATGTAAGTTATCTCACCACCATCAAGATTTCGGATATGTCTGGCACACTTTCTGCCGGAGGTGCCGCAATCATCATTACGGCCTGGGATGTAAACGGAAATGCGATTCCTGAAAGTGCGACGCCTTTGATACTTTACAACTACGGCACAACCACCATTACTGGCTCAGACCTTGCTGCACGCTTTCCATCCGGCTTTCCCGTTTTATATGAATTTTCCATTGGTTCGTTGAACACCATCATCACCAGTTTGACGACCAGTGTTGACGGATCAATCAAGACACCAGCAGTATTTACCATCGGACCTTATGGTGGGATATAGCTATAGACTTTCAGAAAATTCATTTCGCAGGGCAGCAGGGTGGATATAATACTGAAGTACATGCTGTCAACGACCATAATCTTAACTTTTGAGCCCCCCGACCCTCTCCCCGCTGGGGGAGGGAGCATCAGGAAAGTTCAGATAATGGCCGTTCGCAGTATAATCACTTAAAAATACTTCCCCCTGTGAAAGGCAAAGATGACTGAGCAAATTAAAAAAACAATATACTGGATTGACAGGAAAAAACGGATTATTTCCGTCAGTGACCTCTGGGATCGATTTGCTCAGGAAAATGGTGGCAGTGGAATATCCGCAACAGATGTTCAAGGCAGATCGCTCTGGGACTTCATTATCGGTGATACAGCGCGAATGTGGCTTGAAGCACTGCTTCAGCTTACCGTTCTAAAAAATGAAACAGTTGTTCGACCTTATCGATGCGATTCCCATCAATTGAAAAGATACATGCAGATGCACCTCGTCCCTGAAGACTCTGGCATATTAAAGGTCGAGCATGTGTTACTTTCTACAGAAAATCGCATAGTTCCAGTCTTTATCCGGCATTCTCCGCAGCGATCAAACGAACATATTCATGCAAGATGCAGCGTATGCGGAAGAATAGAGAATAATCAATTGTGGGAAGAGCCGGACCTGTACAAATCGAGTGGCTCAATTCATCTCAATGTTATTTATACGGTATGTCCGGATTGTTTGAATACGCTGCCTCAGGTCTTGGCTAAGAACAAGCTGAAAGCCCAAGCTGATTGAACTCCTTAAAAAAACAAAAGCTGAAACCTTTTTCAAATGAGATTTATATTTACACCTGTATTTAACGCTTATCGTTCAATGTAAAAGTAATGGTGACGGTTGTTCCCTGCGCATCCGAATCAAACCGCATATTCCCCTTGATCTGTCGCATCAGGGCGCGGACAAGCGTCAATCCAAGCGTAGTAGCTGAGGAAGAATCAACATCGTCAGGCATACCGATGCCGTTGTCCTGAACCATCAGTGTGTAGGTATTCTCCACTTTTTGAAATTTGATACGCATCTCTGGATAAATTGTCTCTGGAAAGGCATGTTTAACAGCATTGGTGATCAGTTCGTTGATGATCAGTCCGCATGGAATCGCCGTATCGATATCAAGAAAGATGTCATGAACACTGACATGGATATCGATTTTTTTTTTGCCCCGATGATACGAAGAAATCAGATCACCGGCAATGCTATTGATATATTCGCTGAAGTTCACGGCCGAAAAGGTTTCCGATTGGTACACTTTTTCATGGACTAGCGCCATAGATTTGATCCGATTCTGACAAATATCCAATAGTTGTTTGGCGGTCTCATCCTGGATTCGGTTAATCTGCAGGCCGATAAGTCCGGAAATAACCGCCAGGTTGTTCTTGACCCGGTGGTGGACCTCACTTAGCAGGGTTTCTTTTTCCTGCAGGTTTTGTTTGATTCGTTCTTCGGACAAAATGCGTTCGGTAATGTCCTCTGTGGCGAACATGATATGCCTTACACCTTTTATTGTCAGCAAATTGGCGGATATGGACGCAATAAATATGCTGCCGTCTTTACAACGCTGCCGAATCTGTTGTTTCCTGGTCTCCCCGTTTTGAGCAATCGCATCGATGAGTCTTTTCCGATCATTTTGATCGACCCAGATATTTGCAGTCAGCGCGCTTTTCCCGATCATTTCTTCACGGGTGTATCCATACAAATCTTGTTCCGCCTGATTCGCATCTATCCATACGCCGTCTTCCAGCGAGGTGATAGCCAGCGCTACCGGACTGCCCATGAATGCGGCGCGAAAACGTGATTCACTTTCCTGGAGAGCTTCTTCTGCCAGATGGCGGTCGGTGATGTCGTGGATAATGGAATAAAGAAGATTCTTTCCCGCGATTTCAATCTCGTTGCTGAACACTTCCACATCCCGTATGGATCCGTCGGCCCTTCGGTGTCGAAATTCAAACTTGGCAGAGCGCGATGATTGGGCTTTCTTCATTCGAGCCATCACCGTCTCAGGAGGCAGTGTGTTGATCTGCTGAATGAACATGCTCTTGAGTTTTTCAATCGACCATCCATAAAAATGCGCTGCCGCTTCGTTGGCGTCAATCATTGCTCCTGTCTTCGGATCAATGATCAACTTGACTGCAGAATGGCATTGAAACAGCCTTCTGAATCGTTCTTCGCTTTCACGAAGCGTTTTTCCGGTCTTTTTTCGAGGGGAAAGCACTTTCGGGATTTCTTTCAATATTAATGTGTTATCATCAGCCTGCCGGTGCAATGGATTCGCTTGGTTTATACTATTATAAATACTAAGTTATATCAAGCTGTTGATTTGTGGTACAGAGCAAATCTCATCCTTGATCTCAAAAGCCAGAATGCTGATGTCATCATCTGCCGGCTGTGTTCCGGCGAATTTCATGACTTTAGCGTAGAGCCCTTGGACCAGATCGTCAATGCTGGAGGATATCCGCAGCTCTCTCAGGGTCTGGTAGAGTCGTTCTTCTCCAAACAATTCGTTATTGGCATTCCTGCTTTCGACCACGCCGTCGCTGAGAAACACGACCTTATCGCCGGGATTGAGCGTTACAGTTTCCTGCCCAAAGGCAAACGCACTAACACCGATGACCGTTCCCGAAACGGTCAGGATTTTGAGGTCATTCTCACGGGGGATGATGATCGGTGCACAGTGAGCGGCGTTGCTGTAAGTCAGTGTGTTCGAGACCAAGTCCAGCACGGCATAGACAATGGTGAAATGCCGTTTGAATCGCATCAAGGGGAATTCAGTATCCAGCAGGTTGAGGACGGCCTCTGGTTCGAGGATGTGCGGCGGATCGGCGGAGTGATCGACAAGAATGCCGCTTTGGGGGTTTAAAAGCTGATAGACCATGACGGATATCATGGCGGATGGAATACCATGGCCGGCGACATCAAGCAGGTAAAGGCCGACGTGGTCTGCATCCAGCGAGACGACATTGAATATATCCCCTCCTACATCATCACAAGGTTTGAATTTCCATGCAAAATTCTTTTGATCACCCGCAGAAAAATGCTTCGGCAGGAGACTGAACTGGATTCTTCCGGCGGCGCTGATGGCTTCGTTGTTTTTTTGTAACGCTTCCACCAAGCTGGCCTGCATTTCGACCATGCGGCGCCCGACCTCGACACGGGCGAGAAGTTCACCGACATCAAAGGGCTTGATCAGATAGTCATTGGCTCCGGCGGCCAGCCCTTCAATAATATCGGCCTTTTCGCCCTTAGCGGTCAGCATGATGATGTAGGGCGGCTTGTCGGTTTGTTGCGTCCGGACCCGGCGCAGCACCTCCAGCCCGTCAATCCCCGGCATACTCCAGTCGAGTATGCACAGTGCGGGGGCGCCAGACTGCTGCAACACCTTCCAGGCTTCGGCTCCGTTAATCGTGGCCGTCACCTCGTGACCTTCCTTTTTTAAAACGCCTGCCAGTATGGAGCGGGATGTGAAATCGTCTTCGGCAATCAGAATACGCATGGGTGATGACTCCTCTTATTCTTCCCCTGTCCGCAACACCCGGCCTTCGCCCGGGTAAACTATCTGGTCTTCCGGCGCAGTGCGCCGTGCCGGCTGCGGCCAGAGACTCGGCTGAGGTTCCGAGCCTTCACAGGCGATTTCGGTGGGTTGACGATCCATGTTGACGGGATGGCGTCGGACATTAATCCCTACAACCGGTGCGCTGAATTCGATAGCAATATGGTTGGGATCAAATGCATAAATGGAATGAATGAACCCGTGGTCGATGACTTCGGAAACCCAGATATCGGATGCCGCCAGTCTGTCTTTCAGCTCCCAGAGATCCGCATCGCTTTCCACTTCAAAGGATACATGATCAAAGGCAAACGGGCCCCTGACCGGAACACCGTGATCCTTCAACGCTGTCTTTTCGACATCCGGCCACTCGAAAAACGCGATCATGTCATGGTCGGTGATTTCGAAAAAATAATGCCGATATCCCGGTTTTCCGAGACCCGCCACCAGACGCATGCCCAGCAGATCCCGCCAGAAGCGGATGGTGGCATCCATATCTCCGGTTGCCATGGCCAGATGGTTGATGCCGGTAAAGCGGACCACCCGCCTAATTTCCCCGGATCATGGTGAGCAGCATTTTGAACTGCACCTGCGCATGCAGGGCATGAGAAATATTGGCCGGCATGATCAGCATCTGACCGGCTTTTACCGTTTGCATCCTGCCGCCGATGGTGATCTCCGCCTCGCCGTCGAGTATATGCACCACCGCATCGAAAGGCGATGTGTGCTCGGAAAGGCCCTGCCCCTTGTCAAATGAAAACAAGGTGATGTTGCCGATATCTTTTTTCAGCAGCGTCTTGCTGACAACCGATCCGATGGCATAGGTGACATGTTCTTTCAAATCAAACGGAACGCCTTTTGTTGCAACGGAGTCATTGAGCATGGGAAAATTCCTTTCTTTATGACTTTCCTGTTGATATTTGCAACCCTGACGATGATATCCCTCTCCCCTTGAGGAGGGGTGAGGGATATATCTCAGCATGAGACAGCTCAACATCTACAAATTGACATTATCTCGGATACGCCCATCCGATTTTCAGATCAAGGGTAAGGTTGTTGTCTGCCGTAGGCGGATCATGCCAGAGGCTGAGAAGGCCCATACCGATCAGTTTCAGGGCCGGGTCGGGCATCTGCAAGTACCCTATTGCCGTCTGCAATGTTTCTGAATCCGGGTTCTCGTCACCCACGTAGTTGGCCTCAAACGCTTTGACGATATCCGGTGAATAGGCCGCCGCCTCAGCCGGATCCAACCCGAAATAATCGATAAGAATCGTCTGTGAGAGAATCAGCAGGCCGTCTTCCAGATATTGCTGAGCGTACTGCGGGAAAGGAATGCCTCCGGTGTCGTAATCGATTTCCGTGATGAGACGGCTTTCTATCTGGACAGCAGACAGTGTTTCATCAAGTGTGATTAACCGGTAGGGAACCGGGTACGTCACCAGAGAACCGGTTTCCACATCAAATATAAAGGAGGGTGTTCTGCCGCGTTGGATCGTGCGTTTGACGGCATCCTGGGCATGATAATGTCCGGTAAAAACCATTCGCATGCCGGCATCGGCGAAAAGCTTGGAAATGTTTGTCCAATCATCCACAAGATAGTCCCCAAACAACAGGGGCTCCATGGAATAATGTGCCACGATACCGTGATGCATGAATCCGATGATCTGCTTGTTATTCGCCTTGGCCCACGCAATCTGAGCGAGTATCCAGTTCAGAGTTTCCTGACTGAAACGGCCTCCCACAATGGGAGTATCCATATTTTCCTTGTATCTGCAGGCATCCATCCCCAGAACACAGAGTCCTGGCGCAGGCTCCACCAGATAGCTCAGGGAATTTGCATCCCTGGAAAGAGCCTGTTCAAAACCGAATTGACCATAAATAGTTACGAAATCATCCGGGCTGATATTCGGTACAGGAGTGGTTTGGGCGCCGCTGTAAGAAACAGCATCAGGATTATTGATATCGTGATTGCCGGGCACCACGTAAACCTGGATACCGCTGTCTTCCAAATCCTTTAGGTAAGCAGCCATATCCGTGTGACAGATCCGTTCACCATCCTTGGTCAGATCGCCGGATACCAGAAGAAACCGGATATTCGCCTGCTTGATTTCACTGATTGCCGCATTTAAGATTGCATCGCTTTCACGAAGCATTTTGCGATCGTACATCAGATAATTCTCAAATGCTTCACCCGTGGTTCCCAGAGCGCTGTCATAATAGTGGATATCCGAAAGTACAGCAAAGTGGACGGTTTCCGAAGATACAGATGCGCCGGCAGAAAAACCCACGGAAACAACAAGGATTGCTGAAAACACCATCACAACACAAACTATCAAACATTTCTTTTTCATCGTGAAACCTCCTGATAATATTTTGACTGCTTACAAAGAAACCCTTTGAAAGTCAAGATTAACTTGCCATGAAGCCCCGGCCTAAAATCATGGGAACTCCGGGGCTTTAGAAGAAATGGTTCCGAACAGACTTGATAAGCTGCCTGTCCATTCAGTCCATAACATTGTCAACTGGTCATGCGATCAGAAAGATTATTTCATCAGAGTTCGCTGAGGCCCTCGTACCTGGAAATGGACGGCATCCAGAATTGCACCGCCAGCTTCACAAAGCGCCAGTTCGTGATAACCGGATGCCGGGCTCCAGGCGGTTCTTCCGGAGGCAGCCCGGAGAAACCGGCCGTCCAGCATCCAGCGGAGTCCTTTTCGGTGGCCGTGATATGCAAAAAAAATCTGCTGGTGTTCTTTCGGAATATCGCCATCAACGGCGAAGACAGCGCCGGATGGGGGATAGACGATACGGGGCATCGGGTCGGCAGCCTGAATGGATACCGCCGCCGGCTCCGTTCCCCGGATAAACCATTCCTGAATCTCTGCGCCCGTTTGCAACGGCAACCGAACCCGGCATCGGACAACACCGTCCGGGGGATCGATCGACATCCTGCCCGAATTCGGATGCAGCCGGTTCATGATCTCGAGCCACAACGGCGCAGCACCGGTCATGCCGCTGACGTTCCACATGGGCTGCCCTGAAAAATTGCCAACCCACACGCCGACCGTGTATTGTCGCGAATACCCCACGCACCAGTTATCCCGCATATCCTTGCTGGTTCCGGTTTTAACGGCCGTCCAGAACCGGGTGGCCAGCACGTTTTCCAGGCCGAACGTCAGGCTGCGGGCCTGGCGATCGGAAAGGATATCCGAGATCAGAAAGGCGGCTTCTTTCGAAAATACCGGCCGGGTATCCGGCTCTTTCTGATCAACAGGACGGCGCAGATACAACCGGCTGCAATTTCCGCCGTTGGCCAGAGTTCGGTAGGCGTTCACCAGCTCCCACAGGGTTACATCCGCCGAACCCAGCACAAGGGATGGCCCATAAAATGATCCGGATTCAGTCAGCTTCTCGATGCCAAGTTCTCTTAGAATCTGAACAAACGTTTCATCTCCGATCATTTCACCGGCGCGTACCGCCGGAATATTCAGCGACGAGGCCAGCGCAACCCGTGCCGTCACCTGGCCCCTGTGCGCATGGTCGTAATTGTTTGGCTGATAGATGCCGCCGGCAACCGCCAGATCGAGCGGCCCGTCATCCAGAAGCGTTGCCGGGGTCAGTATCCGACGGTCAAAGGCGGCCCCGTAAAGAAAAGGCTTCAACGTCGATCCGGCCTGGCGTCTGGCGACAACACCGTCCACGAACCGCGATCGGGCCGGATCGGTCGTAAGGCTTGCATAAACAAAAACCTCCCCTGTGGCGTTTTCGACAACGAGAACAGCGCCTTCTCCCACATGGCTCGTTTTCAACTGAGACAGATGATGGGCCAGCCGCTCTTCGCAATACCGCTGTAAACCGTCATCGAGTGTGCAGGTCACAACCGTCTCTTTCTGATTTTTCAACAGCTTTCTGGCGACATGCGGCGCCGAATTCGCCTGATGGGTCACCGGTCGGAAACCCTGAAACGCCTGGGTGATTTTCGCCTGGATCCGTGATTCCGGAATTTGTCGCGCCATTACCTGGCTCAGCTTCCCGGCTCTGCGGGCCACTTCGGATGTTGCGGCATTGGGACTTCGGATCAGAGAAGCCAGAATCAGCGATTCAGCATCGTCCAGCCCGTGCGGTTCTTTGCCGAAAAGACTTCGGGATGCGGCATGAACCCCCTGAAACTCGCCGGAATAATAAATCAGGTTCAGATAGGCTTCCAGAATCTCATCCTTGCTCCAGGTGCGTTCGATATCCCGCGCCGCCTGCATTTGACACCACTTCTGCCGCAACGACCGTCGCCCCTTTCCGGCCTGAAGCCCCCTGTCCAGAAAAGATGCCAGTTGCATGCTGATGGTGCTGGCGCCCCGGATATGACCGGAAAACAGACGGGTAATCACAGCCCCTGCCAGCGCCACGTAGTCAACGCCGTGATGCGAAAAAAAACGCCGGTCTTCGGCCCATACGACGGCCTGCCGAAGTGCTGGCGAGATATCGGTCAGACTTGTCCAGGAAAGACGCCGGACGGTCGGATCGATTCTTGTTTCATGCAGCAGCAAACCGGAGCGATCCAGCAGCAGGGCCTCGGACGGCTGAAACCCGGCTTTCACCTGTTCAGCGGTTGGCAAAGCTTCAGCCGCCGTCAACAGAGGACATACCGCTAGCCCCATGAAAAGTCCAATTAAGAAAAACAATAATTTTTTTCGCACGATGGTAGAAAAATCGGAAAAAAGTCAATCTGAGCTCCCCCCGCTGGGAGGAGGAACATATCTATGGTTGAATCTCCAGAACTGCATTGGGCGTCTCGCCAGACATTTCCGGGGCATACAGCGCCTCGACGCGTGTCGGGGGAAGGTGAAAGGTTCCGCTCTGGTTTAAACGCAGGGTATATGCCACTGTCCAGACGCCTTTGGGGGCATCTTCGAAATACGCCCGATATGCAGACTGAGATCGCTCCACAAAGGCCGGCAGAACATTCCCTTTGCGGTTTTCTCCTTGCGTCAGCATCCGGGAATCCCTTTCCAGACCTGTTCCCAGAATGGCAGCACCTGCAGGCACCGGATCTGAAACCGCCACCCAGACCATGTCTGTCTGAGCCCGTATCTCGATGTCTATGCGCAGAATATCCCCCCGGGTCCACCGGTCCGGCGTCTTTCGCTCGACGGCGGTAAAAGTCTTTTTGATTTCATAGCCGCTCGACAGGGGTTCCTTCAGCGCAACAGCCGCTATACTCTGCAACGACAGCCACGGTTTGCCCTGTCCCTGATGCACGGCAGTCAGGGAGGCCTGGCCATCCGGCCAGGGCAATGTCGCCGAGTCCCCTGTTGGATGAACCGCCCAGTCAAAGCGGTGAGCCTGCCCAGGAACCGAAACAGTGGTTTGACCGGCTACCGTTTCGGCCTCGAACCGCTGGGAGAACTTCTCCATGGCCAGTACCCCCCAGGCATTGGCGGTGGTTAAATCCCATCGCCCGGCTTTCTGACGGCCCAGAACCCCGCGGACCATCTTCGGGATGTCCGATTCCCAGCCCTTCAACTGGAGAGCGGTCAACAGCAGCCGGGCGGCATTGACATCGCCGGAGACCATAAGCTGCCAGAGCCGGTCGGTCTCTCCGGTGGAAAATCCCATGATGGTTCCCTGATAGGACAGTCGGGATCGCAGCACCTGCTCGGCTAAAGCCAGCTTTTCTTTTTGTCCGTGTAATAGATCCAGGCTGGAGAGAATGTTCATCCAGTCGATCAC
Organism: uncultured Desulfobacteraceae bacterium; assembly: GCA_903953895.1. Taxonomy (GTDB): domain Bacteria; phylum Desulfobacterota; class Desulfobacteria; order Desulfobacterales; family Desulfatirhabdiaceae; genus RAAP-1. The sequence continues at coordinate 14,290 of CAJBLH010000078.1, forward strand.
GGCGGACGTCGGCCACAGATTGGGCGCAACGGCAATGGTGTCGAGCAGACCGGCATCGGCCTGACCGATTCGGGAAAGTGCCTCGATGGCCGACAATTTCCGCAGGGTCAGATCCACCGAGGGAAGGAGGCCGTGACGGACAATGCCGCCTTCCACGAATTTGCGAAGGCCGGCCGCCGCCTGTTGAACGACATCTTCAGGCAGGCTCCAGCCGGATTCATGGCTGATTGCGATCAGATAGGCAGTCAACACCGGGTCCCCCAGAGCGCATGCAGGAAAATACTTGGCCAGGCCGTCCGCATCCATATAAGCCGCAATACGGGCCATCGTATGATCCCACAGAACCTTGTTCCGAAGCGCCACCGCAATCGACGCCTTCTGTTCCAGGCATCCGTATGGATATTGTTTCATGTAATCGGCCACTGCCGTCAGACTGTCCCCCAGCCTGGCTTTGACATCGACATGAATACCGCCGCCGGGAACCGCACCCTGCGGCTGCTCGACCGGCAACACATACTCGCCCTCGATTCGTGACAGGGTTGCCTGGAAAACACGAAGCGGCACCGCGGGAAGGACTTTCTGAACCAGGCGGATGTGATCTTCGGCCGAACCGTCATCCGTCGCTGCATCGATATTCCAGGGAATACTCTCCACACCTGACGGCGCTGTCACATCCCAGCCAATGTTCCGGGATTCGCCGGGTGGAATCGCTATCTCCTGAAACACCGGCAGAGCCGCCATGTCTCCGGCTTTTGCCGAAATCTTCACCGTCATGGGCCGCCGGGAAGCGTTTCGAATGGTCACCCCTGCCCGGTAGGCGTCGCCTTCGCGCACCAGCGGCGGCAGGCCGGAAAAAATCGCCAGATCCTGTGTGGTTTGAATCGTCGTCGATCCGTTTCCAAACAGGCCGGTATCACCGGATGCCACGGCGACAATGCGAAAAGCGGTAACGCTGTCATTCAACGGCACCACAATATCGGCCTCACCGCGATCGTTTAAGAAAATCCTGCCTTTCCACAGCAGCAGGGTGTCAAAGAGCTCGCGGGTAACCTGACGGCCGCCGGCGCCTCCCGGAGCCAGCGATTTCAACCCAAAATGCCGTTTGCCCACAACATGCATCTGGGCCGTTGCGGTTTCAACCGAACAGGCACGCAGTCCCATCATGGCCGGCAGAATGTTCCAACTGTTATTTTTCATCAGCTCCAGCAAGCCTTCATCCACAGCAGCCAGGGCGATTTCCGTGCCTGCCGGGGGCGGCTGGCCGTCTGCGGCTGTCACCCGGACGGAAACCGCCGCCTGTTCGCGCACCTTGTATGTCTTTCGATCCGTATTCACCACCACGTTCAGTTCATGGGCCTTCCAGCCGACATATATTTCCGCCATGCCGATCCGGAAGGCGGGTTTTCCCAGATCGGCCATGGCGGTCGGCTGAACATCGGATATCCGCCCGCGCACCGCCAGCACCGACACATAGACGTTCGGCGCATAATTTCCGAGTATCGGCACTTCAATGACCGGCGATTTGCCGGATATTTTCTGAACACGGGTTTCCATAACCCCTTCGCGCTCGACGGAGATCAGGGCCGTGGCTTCTCGAAACGGCATCCGCACCTGAAAACCGGCGGTCTCTCCCGGCTCGAAGCGCTTTTTGACCGGGATCAAATCCATCCTGTCGTTATCCCCGCTCTCGAACCACCACTCTTTTTTTCCGGCAATCCAGATACTCTGATTGGCCAGGGTCCGGTTTCCGGCTGCATCCCGGCTTTCGGCAACCAGAAGAACTTCTCCGGATACCGGAGATTTGCCCTCACAGAGCAGCAACCCCTGTGCATCGGTCTTTCCCTTGAAAAACGTTCCGATCCGTTTGATTTCGGTGCTGTGGTCGTAGCTGTAAAACCCGCCCACCAGACGCTTCCGGTGCGACATGACATTTCGCTGATACAGCGTCACCTCAACAGGCGCCTCGGCAACCGGTTTTCCCGTTATATCCACCACCGCCGTCCGAAACTGGAGATTTTCCAAGGCCATGGCCCAATTGCCAAGCTGAATCCCGACAAGACGCCCGGAATTCCAGAGCGGTATTCGCCTGGAAACGGTCTGAATCTCACCGTTCGGGTCGTTGAATTCCATTTCAAGTGTCATTTCCCGGGGCCGATCCGAGTCTGGAATCTGCGTGATCCGGGTGCGTGCAAAACCGTTGGCATCCAGAGTCAAATCCCGGCTCTGGAGTGTTGACGGCTGTTCAGCCGCATCGTTTTCTTCATCATCGGTCTCCTCTCCCTGCCTGAACAGACCTTCCCGAACCCCTCCGTTTCCAAAGATCACGTCTTCGAAGCCCTCGAATGTTGAAAGAGCCTTATCGCCGACCGCCGTCCGCAGCTTGACAGGCAGAAGACCGGCCGCGCCTCCCGACAGATACTGGACGCTTAAATCCACCATGGCTTCCCGGCTGTTGACCAGGGGCTCGGCCGGGGGCTGGATCATTGCCTTCATGAGCGGCACCCGGAATTCCTCGACACGGAACCAGCCCGATTCCAACCACCTTTCATCATCCCCGACATTGCCAGGGGCGAGGCCACTGTCGGCCTCCCGGTCGATCCACCCGGCATATTCCGCGTAAGCCCGATTGCTGAGACTGATACGATACCCCCCCAGCTTGGCTTCCCGGGGGATTTCCCAGAGACACTCCGCCACCCCGCCCGCCGGGTCCCAGGTCAGGGGAACCGAATATGTCTGGTTGCTGCCGCCATGACGGATAAAGGCCGTATCCGGAAGCAGCTTTCCTGTCGGACACGAAAATCCGCCCATGGTCTGCCTGCGGATGACATGCTTCATGTGGAGGGTCTCACCCGCCCGAAGCAAAGACCGATCGAGGATGGTATGGGCGATGACGGGCCCTGGATTTTGTGCATTCTGCAGATTGAATTGCCAGAGTTCGATCCCATCATCCCAGGTGGAATGGACAAAGCTCATGTCGCTACCGGTCCGGGCCGTGATAAACAGCCCCCTTCCCAGTGATCGCAAGGGACTCCCCGCAGATTCGTCGAAATCGGTCGGTGGATCCCACCCACATCTGGGTAAAGCATTGTCATCCGGAAGCCGCGCATCGATCCGGGCAATACCACTGTCATCGGTTCTGCCCGTCCAGATGACGTTTCCCTTGCAGTCCATCATCTGGATGTCCGCGTGGTTGACGGGTTCCCCCCGATCCAGGGTCGTCACCCATACCAGAGAGGATTCGCGGCCCTGTTTGAAATGCACCGACAGGTTGGTGACCAGAACCGCCGCCTGCACGAACATGGGTTTGGGCGGCTCCAGCAACGTATTGCCCAGGATGGCGCTTTCAATCTCGATAACATAAAGACCCGGCTTTTTCAGGGGGATACCCACCACCTCAAACTCCCCTTTGCTCTTGATTTTGGGCAAGATAAATTCCTCGGCCGCCTCCTTTCCATCAAAGAGAGACTTTTCCCGTGAAGCCGCGGCCACTTTTCTGAGCCAGGTCTGAACATCCTCAACCCGTTCCGGCGGCAGATTCATGCGCCTGCCCGTTAACCTGGCGTCCATACCGGCATCCGCGTTTTGGACCGCAACCATCCTGGCCTTGACATCGGGCTCGATATTTCGAAGGGTCAGAGGAAGCACCGGGTCCGCATTCAACTCGATGATGCCAAAGCGAGCGGCGAACTTGGCCAGGGACGGATAGGCGCCGGTACGTATCTTGAGCGGAAATCTGCCGGCATTTGAAAGCCGCCTTCCCGCATCATCCGTGACACCTTCGGGAAGCTCCAGCCAGAAATCGGTTTTTTCGAGAAACGGCCCATTAAAACGGATCTCCCGCTCTTGCGGATTCAGCGATACTTTCTGAACGCTGCCGTCGGATCCCTTCAGCAGCACATCGCCGGTACATTCCGGAGCCAGGCTGGCATTGAAGTCAAGACTGAACGGCAGAACCGGGATACAGCCGGAGCGCTGGTTTTCGCGTTGACAGTGAAATTCGGCAAAAAAAGCCTTCCGTACCCTGAAATGGAGTACCTGATCTTTTGCGGTGGCCACACCCGTGGCGGATTTGATCCCCTTGCCCCAGACCAGATTCACTTTGGCCCGTTCGGGAAAACGTTGCCGGCACTGCAACAGCAACAACCGGTCGGGATCAGTTTCTTTCAGCAGCCAGGAATGGGTCTTTATAATGGCCTCCCGCTGCGGGTCTCTGACGATCTGTGCATCCACCCGCTGCCGGATACCGTCGATGGCAAACCCCACATTGGCAAGCACCGTGGCTTCCCCGACCGGTGCATCAAGGGTCAGGATAAACACCTGATCCTCGGCAATTTCATTGTGACCGTCATAAGGGGTGGAAAGCATCACGGCAGGGCCGCCCGTTGAAATAGAATATTTTCCGGGATCGACGATTTGCTGCCCGTTCATATCTCGCAGGCCGGCAACCAGTTGGAAACTGCAACGCACCCCGCCGGGAAGATCGCGTTGAAAATCATAGACCCAGTTGTGGGGATCGACCCATCGGCCCTTGCCCGGTTCCTGGCAGGTAATGATAAAAGGATTTTGCCCGGCCCCGGAATTGCCGAAAGCCACCATGGCGGATGAAAACTCCGCCCGCACCTGGCGGATCGATTTGACAGCTCCCTGTGGTGAAAAACGGGTGATATGCGCCGCTTCCTGGGCAAAAACCACCGCATGCAGAAAAAAAAGAACCAGAATCAGTCCCACCAGTTTTCGAAGCATGATGATCTCCTTTCATCGGATCGGTCTCAACAGCTCTCCAGGTACGCAATCAATATGCGGAATGCATCCAGGGTCTTCGGATACGAGTTGCCTTATTATCTGATATACTGACAAAATATCAAATCAGGGAATTTTGGACAAGTTTTAAAATAGTCGTCCACTATCTCCGAATTTAGACTTTCAGAAAATTCATTTCGCAGGGCAGCAGGCAGGAGAGAATACTGTAGTATATCTCCGACCGGATTCCGTAACCGCTGGACTGAAACCGGCTGTGCGTCGGTAGGGCTGTCTGGATATGGCAGGATATCAGAGATATTTGAAATATCGTTGATATTGATTGATGGTATGATAAGATGGATGAAAAACGTTTGATCGGGGATCAAAATAATATGACTCGTTTCCTCCGCAACATTTTCCTCCCTCTATCCTTGCGAAATGTAGGTGCTAAGGCTTACACTGCGCGATTGAAGCCGAAGCTGCTTACAAAACTCTGCCGGAAATCGTGGGCAGCAATTCTGAAACCATGAGAAAATACGACCGAGGGCGAATCCTGATGACAGACCTGGACAAAACCATTGAATCCATCCTCCTGGTTGACGATCAACCGGCCAACCTCCAGGTGCTTTCCCAGACACTGGAGAAACTCGGGGCCAAGCTGCTGTTTGCAAAAAACGGCGAGACCGCCCTGGCGATTGCGCAAAAAGCCCGTCCCAATCTCATTTTGCTCGACATCATGATGCCGGGAATCGATGGATTCGAAGTCTGTCGCCGGTTGAAAGCAAATCCGGAAACCCGCAAAGTTCCCGTGATTTTTCTTTCCGCACTGGATGAGACCGGAGACAAGGTACGCGGACTACAGCTTGGAGCTGTCGACTATGTCGCCAAGCCCTTCCAGCCTGAAGAAGTGATCGCCCGCGTTAACACACACCTGACGATTCACCGGCTGAGTTGCGAAGTCCAACAGCAGCGGGATGAACTGGAACACGAACTGCTCGTTGTATCGCAGCTCCAGCGAAACCTTCTGCCTGAACGTTTGCCGGAAATTCCCGGGCTGAAACTGGCGGTACATTACGAAACCAGCCGGTACGCGGGCGGCGATTATTACGATGTCGTGCAGTTGCCGGACGGCAAACTGGCCGTTCTGGTTGCGGACGCGGAAGGCCATGCCGCACCGGCGACGGTCATGATGGCCATGACCTGTGCCTTGTTTCGTTCCTGTTCCACCCGTCTCGGAGAGCCGGATCAGATACTCTCCTACCTCAACGATAACCTGTGCAAAGTCAACCGGGGAAGCTTCGTCACAGCGATATTTGCGGTTTACGATACCCATTCCAGAACACTCAAGATGGCCCGCGCCGGCAATCCGCTGCCCATCCTCCACAGAGCCTCCGAAAAAACGACAACTGAACTATCCTGTGAAGGTGTATTGATCATGGGGCTCTACCCTTACACCGATGTACCGGTTACCGAAGTGACGCTTCAACCCGGAGACCGACTGCTTTTCTATACCGACGGCATTACCGAGCGATTCAATGATGAGCGGGAAATCTACGGAACAGACCGCCTGTTAAGCCAATTTGGAAGCACCGACACCGACGATCTTTCAGACATTCTCGAAAGGATCATGAATGATCTGTCCCGGTTCGCCGGGCCGCGTCCGGCAGATGACGATATGGCGATGCTGATGATGGTTGTCGAATAGCAACTCGGGAACTTCCTCGGAGAATGTCGATCCATACACATGCCTTTACATGCGATGCCGTCAATCAGTTCAGTGGAAAAGAGATGGGGGATGACGCCGTGAAACATACTATACAATCCAAAACAGAATCGAGTTACAAGACTGATCTGGAAAAATTGCTGGAAGAGCGAACCGAGAAACTCCGACAATCCGAGGAATACAGCCGTCTTATCCTGCAATCAGTGGCTGAAGGCATTTTCGGCACCGACGCACAGGGTCGGTGTACCTTTGTCAATGAAGCTGCTCAAAAGATGCTCGGTTTTACCCCCGATGAAATCCTGGGTCAGTTTGTTCACGACTTGATTCACCATTCAAATCCCGATGGTACTCCGCATCTGCAGCAGGAATGCCCCATCTATCTTGCCTATACCGTGGGCATCACCACATTTCGAAGAGATGAGGTTTTCTGGCGCAAGGACGGATCGTATTTCGATACTTCCTACACCAGCGTGCCCAAGCGTAAAGGCGATGAGATCATCGGTTCCGTGGTGGTATTCCGCGACATCACCCTGCGCAAGATAGCCGAAGATGCGCTGCAGGAGAGCGAATACCGTCTTCAGAAGATTCTGGCCACATCCAACGAAGGGTTCTGGTGGGTGAACAACGATGCGGTTACCTTGGCCGTAAACGACGCCATGAGCATAATTCTCGGAAGGCCTCAGGAAGATGTGCTTGGCAGAACGGTGTTTGAGTTCCTGGATGCCGAGAATCTGCCGATCATGAAAGAGCAACTCAAGCGCCGGGCCAGGGGTGAAAACAGCGTCTATGAAATTGCTCTCAGCAGGCCGGATGGCTCCAAAGCGCCTTGTCTCTTCCATGCAACCCCGTTTTACGACAAACACGGGATAAAAACCGGTTCCTTCGCCATGGTTACCGATATCATTCATCTCAAGCGGATGGAAGCCGAACTCATCGAGGCCCGTAACAAAGCGGAATCCGCCACCCGGGCAAAAGGGGATTTTCTGGCCAACATGAGCCACGAAATCCGCACCCCCATGAACGCCATTCTGGGAATGACGCATCTGGCGCTCAAGACGGATCTGACACCCAAGCAAAGAGACTACCTCAACAAAATTCAGTTTTCCGCCAACTCGCTGCTCGGAATCATCAACGACATTCTGGACTTTTCCAAAATCGAGGCCGGAAAGCTGAACATGGAGTCCATCGTTTTCAACCTGGATACCGTTCTGGATAACCTGGCCACGCTGATGACGGTCAAGACCCTGGAAAAAGAAGGCATTGAAGTATTATTCAGCACCGATGCCGATATCCCCCGCTCACTTGTTGGGGATCCCCTGCGGTTGAGCCAGGTTCTGATCAACCTGGCCAACAATGCCCTCAAGTTCACCGATCACGGTGAAATCGTGGTTTTCTCGGAACTGGTCGCGCAGGAGACAAATCGTGCAGAAATCAAATTCGGGGTGCGCGATACCGGCATTGGTATGACCGATGAGCAGATGTTGCAATTGTTCGCCCCTTTCACCCAGGCAGACTCTTCGATTACCCGTAAGTACGGCGGCACCGGATTGGGGCTGACCATCTGTCACCGACTGGTGGAAATGATGGGGGGCCGTATCTGGGTGGAAAGTACTCCCGGAATCGGCAGCACATTCTTTTTTACCGCCGTTTTCGGTATCGACCTGAAAGAAAACAGAGGATGCCACCTTCCCCCGACAGACCTCAGAGGGATCAAAGCACTGGTTGTGGACGACAATCCGACATCCCGGGAAATTTTCCAGAAAATGCTGGAATCTTTCAGTTTCAAAGTCACACTGGCCGCTTCCGGCGAAGAAGGTTTACAGGAGATGGAAAAGTCCATCGGAGATCGGCCATACGATATCGTGGTCATGGATTGGAAGATGCCTGGGATGGACGGCTTCGATGCAGCCAAACGGATCAAACACGATTCCCGCCTGACCAAGATTCCCGCCATTGTTCTGGTCAGCGCCTATGGCCGGGAAGAAATCATGTGGCGGGCCGAGGCAGCCGGACTGGACGCTTTTCTGATCAAACCGATCAGTCCGTCCGTGATGTTCGATACCATCCTGCATGTGCTGTCAAAAGATACTTCCAGGGAATTCAAACCGCCCGAGCGCAAAGAACAGACTGCGAACATACTGAAGAGCCTTGCAGGCGCCAGGGTACTGATTGTTGAAGACAACGAACTCAACCAACAGGTCGCAACGGAAATCCTGTCCAACGTCGGGGTTGTCACCTCCCTGGCCGGCAACGGACAGGAAGCCCTGGATGCGGTGCAGGCCAATCGCTATGATGCCGTGCTGATGGATGTTCAAATGCCGGTGATGGACGGCTACACCGCCACTCGGATCATCCGCCGGGATATGCGCCTGACGGATCTGCCGATCATCGCCATGACCGCACATGCCATGGCCGGTGATCAAGAGAAGAGTGTTGCTGCGGGCATGAACGATCACATCACCAAACCCATCGACCCGACCCAGCTTTATGCTGTCTTATCACACTGGATTTCAGCATCACCGTTTCCGCTCAGGGAAGAACCCACATCCGAGGTATTGCCGCAGCCAGATGGAGTAACCTTTACCGGCGATGTTACCCCGTCATCTTTGCACGCCCTGCCGTTTCCGGATGCGCTGGATGGATTTGACCTGATGGATGGACTGAAGCGCCTGGGCGGGAATAAAGCCTTCTACCACAAACTGTTGATGGGGTTTGCCACCCGATACTCACAAACCGCCGGTGACATTCGCCGGGTGCTGGATGCCGGAAACTACCCCCAGGCCCACAGTATGATTCACGACATCAAAGGCCTGGCCGGCAACCTGTCGGCAGGATATCTTCAGGCTGCGGCAACCGAATTGGAAAAACTGGTCAAACATGCGGACAAAAACAATCCACAGCAGTCAGATGCCGTCAGCCATGCATTTGCTTCTTTTGAGAGACGACTGGAGCAGGCTTTGCGATCCGCCCAGACCCTGGTATCACAGGCTCCCGAACCGACTCCCATACCTTCTGAAATGGGTGGTGAACTGCCATCGGATTTAGCAGGAGACGCCGCAGTACGATTGCGAAAGACCGCCGAAATCGGGGATGTATCCGGACTGAAAGCTATCGCCGATGATATGATTTCCCGATCAAAAGATTTTTCCCCCTATCGGGACAGGATCATAGAATTATCCGATGATTTTGATTTTGAAGGGATTCTGGCGTTAGCCGATGAACTGGGAAACATGACCGGCGGTCCTGCCGGCGGTTGATGGTTAACCAGGGGGGACTTTCTTTTTTTTGATAATTCCGGGGAGCCGGAAGCGCCGATTGTCAAAATACCGTTTGATATCTTACAAATTTTGCTGATGACGCTTTTTCTGAAAATCGATATTCCACAAATAATATTTTGACCGGCTGCTGACATCACGCCTGAAATCAGCAGCCGAATGTCTTGCCAATAAGCCTTCTTCGAAATAATTTGCAAATTTACAACGATTTGTTTTTTGTGTCTTGCCAATAAAATCCTCCTGGTTGTGTATTTCGGCATGTCAATTGCTTTTCTATTTATTAGCCTTAAGCCGACGGTTCTGATTTTAAGATTCATTTTTCAGCGGTTTTCCGCGATTCCCTATAATGCGAGGTCTATATCTTATGTATTTCGATAAGCCATTATTGGACAAACTGAGCAGGTTAAAGCATATTCCGACGCTGCCGCATATTCTTCTGCAGTTGATCAAAACCTGCAATTCAGACAAAGGCAGCCTCAAGGAAATATCCGCAATCGTCGAAAAAGACCCGGCCCTGACCACCCGCATTCTCACTCTGGTCAACTCTGCATATTATTCAAAAAGCAGTAAGGTCACCAATGTGGATGGCGCTGTGATCTTTCTAGGAATGAATGCCATCAAGAATGTTGCTGTCTGCAGTTCCGTTCATGAAGTTTTCCAGAATGTCGAATCGAGAAAAGGCTTTAATTTAAAATACTTTTGGTGGCACTCATTGCGGTGTGCGATTCTGGCGAAACTGATCGCAAAGAAACAGAAGTATTGTGATCCGGAGGATGTATTCCTGTTCGGTATGCTTCACGACATCGGCAAGATCATTCTGCTGGTAAATTTTCCTGAGCAATATTCGGAACTTCTGGAAAAACGAAAGGACCGTCCCGACCTGATTCTGGCCGGAGAAACCCAGATCGGCGCCAATCATGCTGAAATCGGCGCCTGGCTGCTGGATCAATGGAATTTTCCCCACCAGATCGCCGATGCGGTTCTTTGTCATCACCATTCTGCATTCGATATGCTGAGCGCCCCTCCGTTGGCTCAGTTCATATACGTGGCAAATTTATTGAGCAGCGATTCCGAACCAAAGATAAAAGAAGGGCTGGCTGCGGCAGAGAAAATATTCGGATTCACCCAAGCCATGGCCCAAGAACTCCTTAGCCGAACCGATGAAGAACTGGCGGCAACGGCCGAGTCCTTGAACATTTCTATCGAGCCGTTCAAATCCAACAATTTCGAGTACTCCGCAGATGATCGTCAACAGCAGATTCACCTGACCCAGGAAGTGCAGGACCGATCGCTTTTACTGAGTACCGTCCAGAACATGCTGGAAGCAACCGATGAGGCGGCTGTATGGAAGGAAATCGCTCAGGGACTCCATATCCTTTTTGAACTCTCCAGCATCTTTTTCTTTGTCTATGAGCCTGAAACCAGCGACCTTCGAGGGGTTGTCCTTCCGGATGCCGTAAAATCCACCACGATCAAGGATATGATGGTTCCGCTGAAGACGGAAAAAAGTCTGCTGATCGAATGTCTTCAGTCTCGAAAGGTTACCGACTCGTTTAACCGGTCCGCAGAAGCCGTCCCGTCTATGCCGGATAAACAAATTATCACGCTATTGAATAAGGATGGAATTGCCTGTATACCCATGGTCGCTTACGGCGAAAAAGTGGGGGTGATTGTGCTGGGTCTGAACCCGACGGAATTTTCCAACATCAAATCTCAAATTAAACTACTACAAATGATGGCGGACCAGGCGGCGGTCGCTGTTCGCGTTCATCATCTCGGACGGTCGAAGCTGCTGCAGACACAACCGGAGAAGCTTCAGACTGCACTATCGAGTACCCAAAACAATTCACAAAAAGCCAGCAAACCTACGAGCATATTAAAAAAATATCTGAAACTGCCCTGGACCGGATCAGGCAAAATGGATGCCGCTCCACAATAAAATCAAGATGATAACGCGTGTAATTGATAGGCCCGCATTGCCTTGCTCGCTCCGAACAATCCAGAAGGTTTCAGCTTTCCAGAAAACAGCCGATGGCGATACATCATCACCTGGCACCTCGCCCGGCTGCCTGCCGATTTGAATATCACCCGAAATCGTAGTGTAATTCTTGTCTTGCGCAGAAGTGAGTACAGAATCGCAGCGAAAAACACCTTGACTCATACGTGTCATGTTATGTATTAACCAAAACATTGAATACGCTGAAGAGTTTCCATGCATAAAGTCTGACAATCCTTTTTTTCCATGATTTGGCGGAAAATTCGTCCATGCTGTCAGCCAGCCAATTCGCTGTGAAAGGATATGATGAATCCATTTGACACGATCATTGCCATCCTCCTTGGTTATTGCCTGATCAGAGGCTTTTTCAGAGGGCTTATCAAAGAGATTTCCTCCATCATAGGGGTCCTGGGTGGTTTCTATGCCGGATATACGTATTACCCGGACATTTCAAAACTCCTGAGCGCCTGGATCAGCAATCCTGCCTATGCCAAGATAACAGGATTCATGCTGCTGTTCTGCGGTGTTTTTATCTTTGTCAGCATCATCGGGGTTATCATCAAATATTTGATGAATATCGCTTTTCTGGGATGGGTAGATCGTATCTGCGGTGTGTTGTTCGGCATTGCCAAAGGAGTTCTCATCGCCTCTGTTCTGCTCATGATTCTTACTGCTTTTCTCCCCAAAGGCGCACCGCTGATCAAGGATTCGCTTCTTGCGCCGCATGTATCCAGAATTTCAGAAGTTATGGCTCAACTGGTTTCAAAGGACATGAAACTTGAATTTACTACCAAAATTGTGGAATTGAAAAAAATTTGGAACATCCCTCTATAACGCCGGACTTCAAAGATATCTCCGCACTGATTCGCTTGATTGAACAATTGACCGGAGAAAACGGTTGTCCCTGGGATCGGAAACAAACCCCTCGAACGCTGACGGTCTACCTGATCGAAGAAATGTTTGAACTGGTGGATGCCATCACATCCGAAAACCCCGAAGATGTATGTGAAGAACTGGGGGATGTTCTGTTTCAACTACTGTTTATCGCCCATCTCTACCAGAAAGCTGGCCATTTCGATTTTCAGGAAGCCGCCCGCCGGAATACCCAGAAAATGATCCGTCGCCATCCCCACGTGTTTGGAGAGGAAATCGCTGAAACCAGCGAAGACGTGCGCAAACGTTGGCATTCGATCAAAATGGCTGAAAAAAAACACAGCCAGAATGTCGGACTCCTGGATTCGGTTCCCAACGGCCTTCCCGCCCTGATGCGTGCATACCGGATTTCCGAACGGGCTGCCAGGGCCGGATTCGACTGGGAAGCGATGTCGGGAGTCATGGAAAAGGTTGAGGAAGAATGGGCGGAATTCAAAACTGAAGTGGCGCTGTCGCAATCCGGACTGTCATCGGATGTGAAAGCCCAGGAAAAACTGTCTCTGGAATTCGGCGATGTGCTGTTTACGCTGGTGAACGTCGCCCGGTTCGCCAAAATTCATCCGGAAACATCTCTGGCGGATTCCACCCGAAAGTTTGAAAAACGATTTAAACATATGGAACGGTTCCTTGCTCAAGACGGCCGGAAAATCGATACGGTCTCCTATACGGAGCTGAATGATTTATGGGAACAAGCCAAACTGGCTGAAGGATAATATGATTGCGATCATCGATTATGATGCCGGCAACCTGGCCAGCGTAGCCCGCGCCATCACCCATCTGGGGTACGCAAATATCGTCACCCGGCATATTGCAGAAATCCGGTCTGCCGACCGCATTATTTTCCCGGGAGTCGGTGCGGCCGGATCTGCCATGACCAGCCTGAAACGACTGGGCATGGATGCAGCGATTCACGAGGCATTCAACCAGGGAAAACCAATACTGGGAATCTGCCTGGGAACCCAGATCATCATGGGATTCAGCGAAGAAAATCAAACACCGTGCCTGGGAATCATTCCGGGAATTGTCAGAGCATTCCCCCCGAGTCTCTGCGATTCAGATGGAACCCGGCTTAAAATTCCCCAGATGGGATGGAACCGCATATATGCCGTGCACGACCATCCGGTGCTGGCAGGATTCAGGGAAACAGATGAATTTTATTTCGTTCATGGGTATTATCCGGAGCCGGCCCATTCGGAGCATATCGTAGGAACAACCCGTTACGGAATTCAGTTTGCTTCTGTCGTCGGATATCGCAACATCATCGCCACTCAGTTTCATCTGGAAAAAAGCGGCAAGCCGGGCCTGGCGATGCTGAACAATTTCTGCCGGTGGATGCCGTAAGGCAGCTCAAAACATAGAATCCACCATGATTCACTTAAATATTTTTTGCATGGATATACACGGTGTACAGGATATGCATCGTTCCCTGCGACCGATATATCCGGCTTCGGGATTCTATTGTAAGGACAAACCCAATGCTCAGCAAGCGCATCATTCCCTGCCTGGATGTTCGTGAAGGCAGGACAACCAAGGGCATCAAATTCAAAGACAACGTCGATATCGGTGATCCCGTAGAAATGGCCAGATTTTATTATGAAAACGGGGCCGATGAAATTGTTTTTTACGATATCACAGCATCCAGCGACAAGCGGGACATCATGATCGAAGTGGTGCGACGGGTTGCAGAAACCATTTTTATCCCATTTTCGGTGGGTGGCGGCATCCGGTCGGTCGAAGACATGCGCAAGGTGCTGTTGGCCGGTGCTGAAAAGGTCAGCATCAACTCCGCCGCCATCCTGAACCCCGACTTGATTTCGCAGGGTGCGAAAGCTTTCGGCAATCAGTGTGTGGTGCTGGGCATGGATGTTAAATTTTCGGGAAAAAGCCCTGACATTCCTTCCGGATATGAAATGGTCATCAACGGCGGCCGGAAACCCATGGGAATTGACGCCCTGGAATGGGCCAAAACAGCGGAATCTCTGGGTGCAGGTGAAATTTGTCTGAACTCCATCGACGCAGACGGCACGCAGGATGGATATGAAATTCCGCTGACCGCAATGATTTCATCCCAAGTATCCATCCCTGTCATTGCCTCGGGAGGTGCTGGAAAACCGGAACATCTTCTGGATGTTCTGACCCGGGGTCACGCGGATGCCGCCCTCATTGCCTCGATGGTCCATTATGGCGCCTATTCCATTCCGCAAATCAAATCTTATCTGCATGCCATGGGTGTCAAAATCCGCAATACCTGGTAGGGGGCAGCCTCTGAGACAATTTCTTGACAAAAATTGCGCCGGGTTATAGAAATAGGCATGATGAATCACAAAGCCATTGCTCTGTTTCTGGCGACCGGCTGTAAATCCGGCTATTCACCGGTTATCCCCGGAACAGCCGGGTCCCTGGCTGCATTGTTGCCCTGTTGGGTCTTGTCACTGCTTCCACTTCACGTTACCGTCGTATTTCTTATAGCGTTCATTGTGTTAGCAGTCTGGGCGGCAGAGATTTCTGAAAGCATGCTCGGGCAAAAAGATCCGGGTTGCATCGTCATCGATGAATTTGCCGGAATGATGATCACCCTGATCGGCGTTCGCTTCACCTGGCAGTCAGCGCTTGCGGGTTTTTTGATCTTTCGCGTCATGGACATCCTGAAACCATTTCCAATTCGTTATCTGGAACGAACAATCCCCGGCGGCGCCGGTGTCGTGATGGACGATGTGGCTGCCGGCATTGCAGCCCATCTATGTTTAAGGCTTTTTTTGCTTACACCCTTGGCATCATCATTCACCCTTGTTAGCCCTTAATGTTTTTCATATGCACACAAAGGCAGTCACCACACATTGAAATCGACAAGCATCTCCACCAAAAACACCCAGATCCAGACCAAAAGCCGTCTGCGCGAAAATATCGAGGCAATTGTTGTTGCCGTCATTCTGGCGCTTTTTATTCGGACATTTATCGTTCAGGCATTTAAAATTCCTTCCGGTTCGATGAAAGAAACGCTTCAAATCGGCGATCATATTCTGGTCAATAAATTCATTTACGGCATCAAACTGCCCTTTCTTCAAACCACACTGATCTCCATAACCGATCCCCAACGGGATGATATCGTTGTCTTCGAGTTTCCCGAAGACAAAGACAAGGATTTCATCAAGCGGGTGGTGGGTGTTGCCGGCGATGCGGTTGAAGTGCGCAACAAAAAGGTACGGGTCAACGGTGTTCTGCAGGAAGGAAACTATATCGTCAACAGCGATTCCCACATTTTTCCCGGAAACCTTCAGCCCAGAGACAATTTTGGACCGGTCACGGTGCCGGCGCACTCCCTTTTTGTAATGGGAGACAACCGGGATCACAGTTACGACAGCCGGTATTGGGGGTTTGTCGACCTGAAAGCCATAAAAGGCAAGGCTTTTATCATTTACTGGTCTTGGGATAAAGACAATTTTGGCATTCGATGGCGGAGAATCGGACATATCTTAAAATAACGGCTATGCTGAAATTCACCAAAAAAGACATACTGGAGATATCCTCTCTATCCGTTGAAGAAATCACTCTGATTCTGGATACCGCGGAAAGAATGAAGGAAATTTCCGAAAGACCGGTCAAAAAAGTGCCCACACTCCGGGGAAAGACCGTGGTTCTCTATTTTTATGAACCCAGCACCCGGACCCGAACTTCATTCGATATCGCCGCCAAGCGGCTAAGTGCGGACAGCATCTCCCTTTCCGGAAGCACCAGCAGCATGGTCAAAGGGGAAACCCTGATAGATACGGCGCGCAACCTTGAAGCCATGAAGCCGGATGTCATCATTCTGCGGCATCCTTCTGCAGGCGCCCCGCATATGCTGGCCAGAGCGGTCAGCGCATCGATCATCAACGCCGGCGACGGCATGCATGCCCATCCCACACAGGCCCTCCTCGACATGTTGACGGTCCGGCAGCACAAGGGAACGCTTGCCGGGCTTCGCATCGCCATTATCGGCGATATTGCCCACAGCCGGGTGGCCCGATCTGATTGCGAGGGGTTTACAAAGATGGGAGCCGGCGTCATATTGTGTGCGCCGCCGACCCTGATTCCCAAAGGCATCGAATCCTACGGGGTATCGGTTACCTCTGATATCAACCAGGCCATTGACGGCGCCGATGTGATCATGATGCTGCGAATTCAGAAAGAACGCCAGTCCGGCTTTTTTTTCCCCTCTGAACGGGAATATTCCAGACGGTATGGTCTGAACCTGGAAAAGCTTAAATCCGCCAGATCCGATGTGTTGATCATGCATCCCGGCCCCATCAACCGGGGTCTTGAAATCTCTCCGGATGTCGCGGACGGCCCGCATTCGATCATTCTGGATCAGGTAACCAATGGTGTTGCCGTACGCATGGCCCTGTTATATCTGGTTACGGGAGGAACGCGAAATGCGGATTCTGATTAGGGGCGCAAGAGTCATCGATCCGGGATTCCTGGATGGCCGGATGGATGTCCTGGTGCAAGAGGGCCGGATTACAGATATTCAACCACCGGGTATTCTGCCCCCCCCAGCCGGAAATGATGTCGCCATTTATGAAGCATCCGGTTATATTCTGGCTCCCGGTTTGATCGATATGCACGTTCATTTTCGGGAACCAGGACAGGAATACAAGGAAACCATCGCCTCCGGTTGCCGGGCTGCCGCAGCCGGCGGGTTCACGGCAGTCTGTACCATGCCCAACACCATCCCTGTCAACGATAACGCTCAGATCACCCGATTTATTTTATCCCAGGCCGCCAAAGCGTGCGGCGTGCGGGTTTATCCGGTCGGCGCTATCAGCAAATCTTTAGACGGCAAATCCCTGAGTGAATTCGGCGAGATGAAAGGTGCCGGCGCCGTGGCTGTCACGGATGACGGCAAACCCGTCATGAACAGCCTGATGATGCGTCGCGCCATGGAATATGCCGGCGGACTCGACCTACCGGTGATCTCCCATTGCGAGGATATGGATCTGGCGCATGGCGGCTCCATGAACGAGGGTGCCGTTGCCACACGAATGGGTCTGTCGGGTATTCCCAATGCCGCAGAAACCATCATGGTCCTGCGGGACATCGCCCTTTGCGAACTCACCGGCGCAAGACTCCACATCGCCCATGTCAGCACTCGGGAATCGGTCCGGGCCATCCGGGAAGCCAAAAAACACGGCATCCCGGTCACCGCCGAAACCGCCCCCCACTATTTTACACTTACCGAAGATGCTGCCCGCAATTATAACACGCACGCAAAAATGAATCCACCACTTCGCACGCAACACGATGTCGATGCCATATGTGAAGGCTTGGCGGATGGCACCCTGGATGTCATCGCCACCGATCATGCACCACATTCGCCGGTAGAAAAAGATGTTGAATTCGATCAGGCAGCCAACGGCATCATCGGACTTGAAACATCGCTGGCGCTGGGATTGCGGCTTGTTGAATCCGGTGTTTTATCCCTGACCCGCCTCATTGAAAAAATGTCCACCCATCCGGCCGGCATTCTGGGCCTGGCATCCGGACTTAAAATCGGCCAACCTGCGGATATCACCCTCTTTGATCCGGACAGGACCTGGACCGTGGATGCACGTCGCTTCGAATCCATCAGCCGCAATACGCCTTTTGACGGCTGGACGCTCAAGGGAAAGGCTGTTCTGACTATGGTCGACGGAATTGTCCTGATGGAGAGTCTATAACCTTATGACTTCTGATGTCGCCCCCCACATTCTGGTTGCCGATGACGAACTCAGCATGCGCGAGCTGCTGGAATACATGCTGACCAAAGAAGGCTACCGGGTATCCTGCGCTGAAAACGGCCGCAAAGCCATTTCGATGATCGAAGCCACCGCTTTTGATCTGCTGATCTGCGACATTCGCCTGGGAGATATATCCGGCCTGGACGTCCTCAAGGCCACTAAAAAAATCAGCCCTCAAACCGTGGTAATCATGATTTCCGCCTATACCACTACGGAAACCGCTGTTGCATCCATGAATGAAGGTGCATTTGATTTTGTTCCCAAGCCGTTCAACAACCAGGAACTCAAGCAGACCATTACCAATGCCCTGACCCTGAAGACCGTTGAAAATGAAAAAAAAAGTCTGGATGTCGCCCTGAAAAAGACACTTCATTTTGGGAAAATCATCGGAAATTCGCCCAAAATGCTTCTGGTTTATGACATGATTCGGCAGGTGGCAAAAACCACCACCAATATTCTGCTCACCGGTGAAAGCGGCACGGGTAAGGAACTGGTGGCCAGAGCCATTCATGACGAAAGCGACCGATGCAGCAAACCTTTTGTTGCGGTCAACTGCGGCGGCATTCCGGAAACCCTGATGGAAAGCGAACTCCTGGGCTATAAGAAAGGCGCTTTTACCGGCGCCAACCTGGATAAAAAAGGATTGTTCGAGATCGCCAACAAGGGAACGATTTTTCTGGATGAAATCGGAGAACTCAGCACATCCATACAGGTGAAACTGCTGCGGGTCGTCCAGGAAAAAGCATTTAAGCCGGTTGGCG
The DNA here is from genome assembly GCA_903953895.1 of uncultured Desulfobacteraceae bacterium. Lineage (GTDB taxonomy): Bacteria > Desulfobacterota > Desulfobacteria > Desulfobacterales > Desulfatirhabdiaceae > RAAP-1. Next base: position 33,474 of record CAJBLH010000078.1, read on the forward strand.
CCGGCGAAGATATCAGTGTGGATGTCCGCATCATCGCCGCCACCAATAGAGTACTCGAAGATGAAGTCATTGCCGGCCGTTTCAGAGAAGATTTGTTTTATCGCCTGAATGTCATCGGCATCCGCCTGCCCTCACTCCGGGAGCGAAAAGAAGATATCCGCCTTCTGGCCCATCATTTTCTGGAGAAATATTCCCGCGAAATGGGCAAAGAAATTACAAAGCTTTCTTCTTATGCCGTTGATTTACTGATGAAATATGATTTTCCTGGCAATATCCGCGAACTGGAGAATCTCATCGAGCGAAGTGTGGCCCTCTCCAATACCAATATCATCCTGCCCGAAAGCCTGGCCATCTCACTTCACAAACAAATCCACAAACGCCGCTGGATCGAAGGCATCAAAAACAGGCGATATGATCTGGAAGATGTTGAAAATGGCGTCTCGATAGACACCATACTGGAAGAAATCGAAAAAGCTTATGTGGAAAAAGCCCTTGAATTCTCCAGAGGCGATAAATCCAGGGCTGCGGAACTTCTCAAGATCAACCTGCGATCCCTCAGATATCGGCTGGATAAGCTGTCCATCAAAAGTAAGAGGGATTAATGAGCCTGCGCCTGCCAACATCGTGAGCTTATATAGACATTCAGAAAAATAATTTCGCTGCGTTATCGGTCGGGAATGGCCGAAAAAGGCCTATTCCCTCCCTGCGCCTTGCGAAATGAATTTTCTGAATGTCTATAGATGTAACTCAAGCATTTTTTCATAAAATCCTGGATCATGTTTTTCGTTGGGTTATCAGGGCTAAGGATCAAACGTATGAAACGTTTTTTCAATACCGCTGGGCCGGTGAAATGCCACAACCATTACTGTATTCCACCGCTCGAGCGCCTCAATCTGCCTGAAATTCTTTCCCTGATCGACCAGGAGAAATATTTTGTACTGCATGCCCCCAGGCAGACCGGAAAAACATCCTGTCTTTTGGCGCTCATGGAGCATCTGAACCGGCAGAGCCGGTATGAATGTCTGTATGTCAACGTTGAAATTGCTCAGTCCGCCAGACAGAATGTTCATCGCGGGATCAAGGGGATATTAAACGAGATATCGGAAAGAGCCAGAATCTATTTGCAGAACGACAGGATTCAGCGTATCTGGCCCGATATTTTATCCGTCAGCGGAGAAGAAGGCGCCTTAAATACGGTATTGACCCGATGGGCGGAAGAATCAGCCAAGCCCATTGTGTTATTGATCGATGAAATCGACGCCTTGATCGGAGATACCCTGATATCGGTGCTGCGTCAGCTTTGGGCCGGATACGACAAGCGGCCGCAGCATTTTCCGCAAAGTATTATTTTATGCGGTGTTCGGGATGTCCGGGATTACCGCATCCACTCGGAAAAGGAACAAGCAATCATTACCGGCGGCAGCGCGTTCAATATCAAGACAAAGTCCTTGCGTCTCGGAGATTTTACCCGTGAAGAAATGAACCGGCTATATGATCAGCATACGGAAGAAACTGCACAGATTTTTCTTCCAGAGACGATCGACCTGGCGTGGCAATATACCAATGGTCAACCGTGGATCATCAATGCACTGGGATATGAAGTCTGTTTTGAAATGACAGGGGGACATATCCGAGAATATCCCATCCTGCCGGAAATGGTTGCCCAGGCCAAAGAAAATCTGATTTTACGCAGAGAAACCCATCTGGACCAACTGGCAGACAAGCTTAAGGAAGATCGGGTTCGAAGGGTCATCGGTCCCGTACTGGCTGGTTTTACTGAACCTGAAAAAATCCCTGTGGACGATTTGAATTATGTGTGTGATCTGGGACTGATTCGGATAGACGGCCAGATTCGAATTGCCAATGAAATTTATCGGGAGATTATCCCGCGGGAACTCAATTATTCGACCCAGGTCACGATCTCCCATGAACCATCATGGTATATTCGTGAAGATGGAGCGCTGGATATGAAAAAGCTGCTATCAGCGTTTCAGGATTTTTTTCAGGAACATTCGGAACACTGGATGGAACGATTTGACTACAAAGAAGCCGGGCCGCAACTGCTGATCCAGGCTTTTTTGCAGCGGATCGTAAACGGCGGTGGTCGGATCGAGCGGGAGTATGGGTTGGGCCGAATGCGAACGGATCTTCTGGTGATATGGCCGATCAAAGAACCGGATGACAGACGGCAGATAACAGAGGACACAGGGTACCAGTCATCCGCCGACCGGCATCCGGAGAAAAACCAGCGGGTGGTCATCGAATTGAAGATTCTCTATAAAAGCATGGAGAAGACCATCGATGCCGGCCTGCAACAGACCTGGAAGTATATGGACCGTTGCCGGGCCGATGAAGGACATCTGGTCATCTTTGACCGCAGCCCCAAAAAATCCTGGAAGAAAAAACGCTTTGTCATGGAAAAGCGCTTTCAGGCACATTCCATTACGGTGTGGGGGATGTAACGATATGGGGATACCCCCGCGATCGTGGTTTTTTTCGTACAGTGGATTTACGGAGGAGGCTGTCGCGCGGATGAAAGCGGTTGGGATGTTCTGGTCGTCGCAAACCGAACTGAATGAGCTGCTCGATTATGCCGGTCTCAGGCGGTTGCCGGATTTATAGTGGTTGAACTTCAAATGAAAAAATACGTATTACTTTCGTGTTTTTCGTGTATTTCGTGGTTAATATATTTTTCACGGTAATAGCGATTTATCCCGAATCGTAAATGATGACAAACGAGGTTCGATCATGAAATTCTTTACCACCGAAGGCCCTGTCAATTGCCAGGATCATTACTGCCTGCCGCCGCTCGAGCGGTTCGATCTGGATGAAATTCTCAATCTGATAGCCCTGAAAAAATACTTTCTGATGCATGCCCCCCGCCAGACCGGAAAGACCAGCAGCCTTCTGGCGCTGATGGACTACCTGAATCGGGAAGGCACCTACCGGGCGCTGTATGCCAACATCGAAGGGGCGCAGGCCGCACGGGAAGACATTGAAATGGGGACGGCGGAGGTGATTCACAGTATCGCTTTTTCTGCACGGGATTTTTTGGGTGATCATGAAGCACTGATTCTTGCCGAAAAGATCGTGGCGCAGGTACCAGCGACATCGGTGATCAAGGAGTTTCTCAACCAATGGTGCCGGCGATCATCCATCCCGTCGGTGCTGATTCTGGACGAGGCGGATGCCCTGATCGGCGACACCCTCATCTCCCTGCTGCGGCAACTGCGGTCCGGTTACACCAACCGGCCGACGCTGTTTCCCCAATCCGTCATTTTGTGTGGAGTTCGGGATATCAAGGATTACAGAATCCATTCGAGCAGAGAAAATACGGTGATCACCGGCGGCAGCGCCTTCAATATCAAGGCGGAATCGCTGCGGCTTGGGGATTTCATTGCTCGGGAAGTTAACACTCTCCTTCATGAGCATACCCAAGAAACCGGGCAGGTTTTTGCGGACGATGCCTGCCGATCGATATGGAACTATACACAGGGACAGCCCTGGCTGGTCAATGCCCTGGCTTATGAAGTCTGCTTCAGGATGAAGGAAGGCCGGGATCGAACCCGTCCCATCACCTCCGCAATGGTTGTTCAGGCCAAGGAACAATTGATCGAAAGACGGGTGACGCATCTGGATCAACTGGCCGACAAGCTGATGGAACCACGCGTCCGGCGGGTGGTGGAGCCTATGCTGGCTGGTCTCAGTCTGGAAAGTATGAATCCGGATGATATTCAGTATGTGGTGGATTTGGGGCTGTGCCGGATGAAATCGACCGGCCTGATCGAAATCGCCAACCCCATCTACCGGGAGGTATTGCCACGGACATTGGCGTTTGTACCCCAGGCATCGCTGCCTCAGATTTCGCCGACCTGGCTGAAACTGGACGGCGGTTTAGACACACAGACCCTGCTTATGTCATTTCTGCTGTTCTGGCGTCAGCACGGGGAACCCCTCCTGCGCAGTGCGCCCTATCATGAAATTGCGCCGCATCTGGTGCTGATGGCGTTCATGCACCGGGTGGTCAACGGCGGCGGCACCATCGATCGGGAATATGCCATTGGCAGCGGCCGGATGGACTTGTGTATCCGGTATGGGGAGGTGACCCTGGCCATCGAACTGAAAGTCTGGCGGGATGGGGAGCCGGACCCCTTATCCGAAGGCTTGGAGCAGATCGATGGCTATCTGGGAGGGCTGTCTATGGATACCGGCTGGCTGGTGATCTTCGACCGCCGAAGCGATCAGCCCCGGATTCATGAGCGGACATTCACGGAGTTTGCTCTGACGACAACCGGCAAGGCTATTACCGTAATTCGGGCGTAAGGTGATTTACATTATTATAAAGTATGAATTATGAATGAAGGATAATTCCAGTTTGATTCATAATTCATACTTGAAATGTCGAGATGATTATGGAAAAAAAACTCCCAGCGTATGCCATCCGCCCCATTGTTCCGGAGCCGGTTTATACCGACCGGAAAGAGCATCTGGATTATCTGTACCAGGCGGCGCTGGACGCCGTCGAACGCCGCACCCTGTCGCTGGTGCTGTTGGGACAGCGCCGGATGGGAAAGACCGAGATATTCAAGCGGGTGGTGAACCGGCTGTTTTTCGGGCAGGAACATTATGCGGATATCCATCGATCCGTGGTGCCGGTGTATTACTGTTTTCAGGATACCATAACGGACCGGTGGGATTTCAGCCTGAAATATGTCGAGAATTTCATTCGCTGGTATCTGGCGTTTCGATTGAGAGACGTTACGATTCTGTCATCCAAAGAAGTTACCCGGGAAAATCTGGTACGATTTTTGACGGACCGTCTCGATCAGTTTGGGGAAATGGAAGCAGCACTCAATTATTATGAAGGGTTTTTGAAGAAGGATGTTACCCTTCCTGAAAGTGCTGCCTTGTCCATTCCCCGACTTGTGTCGGACTGGCATGAGGCCACGATCGTGATGTTTATAGACGAGTTTCAGAACACCCGGCTGCCTCAGTACGGATTCGATGTGGTTGGCTTCATGCAGGAGGCGGTTGAATCGCCGACCTGTCCGCATTTCGTGACGGGGTCGGCCATGAGCATTCTGGCGCGGGAGATTCTGGGGCGGGGGTCGCTGTTCGGGCGGTTTGAAAGCGACCCCATTCAGGAAATGACCCCATATTGGGGAACCGAGCTGGCTGTGAAATCCGCTGAATATTATCATGCCGTCATCTCACCATCGCTGGCCCCGGTGATAGCGGAGCGGTGCGGCGGCAATCCGTTTTATATCACAGCGGTGATTCGTCAGTCCGCCAAACAGAACAAGCCTCTGACTGACGAAACCGTATTAAACGAGATTCTGGCCGTCGATCTGTCCTCCGGCTTTATCTGGGGAGAGTTGAGCGATCAGGTCAGTCGGTGGATCGCCCGGATCAACGAACATCAGATCACCAAATGGGTGCTGTATCTATCCGCCCTGGAAGAAGGGGACAGGATCGATCTGGAACGGATTCAGCGTCAGATACGGGAAAAGGAAGGCCGGGATGTGCCGATGGATGTCATCCGGGATGTGCTGATCAAGCTGTCCCGCGGCGATCTGCTGGATTACATGGAGCTGGGCGGGTGGTTCCGGAAGGTGCAGGACCCGATTCTTCTGGAATTTCTGAAGGTCTGGGGAAAAATTGAGGTCGAGGGCATCAGCCCCTACCGGGTTCAAAAAGATATTCAGCAGAAATATCAGACCCTGGAAAAGCGAATCCGTGATCATCTGGGCTATGTGGCGGAGATTTACATGGCGCAGATATTGTGGAATTGCCAGAACAAGACCGTCCCCGGCCGGTGGTTCAATCAGGAGCAGGATATCGACGTACCATGGCATTTCAACTATATCTGGCACAGAACCCGCATTGGCGCCGGCAGGAACATGGAGCTGGATATCGAGGCGGCAGCCGGTGCGGAAATCTGGATCTGCGAAAGCAAATGGTGGAAGGATAGAAAAGCCGGCGTCCATGATGTCGAAATTCTGATCGAAAAAGGCAATCTGTTTCGGCTTAAAGAAGGAGCCGGGCTGAAAACGCTGCGATCGTGGTTTTTTTCGTACAGTGGATTTACGGAGGAGGCTGTCGCGCGGATGAAAGCGGTTGGGATGTTCTGGTCGTCGCAAACCGAACTGAATGAGCTGCTCGATTTTGCCGGTCTCAGGCGGTTGCCGGATTTATAACGATTGAACGTCACCCGATGTACCGAAAGCATTTTATTGGGGCTGGGTTCTATCTTCGTCCACATGTTGGCGCAATTATTCAAGGCCATTCAATTCATGCAATAACAGAAGGATCAAACGCTTGAAACGTTTTTTCAACACCGCTGGGCCGGTGAAATGCCACAATCATTACTGTATTCCACCGCTCGAGCGCCTCAATCTGCCTGAAATTCTTTCCCTGATCGACCAGGAGAAATATTTTGTGCTGCATGCCCCCAGGCAGACCGGAAAAACATCCTGTCTTTTGGCGCTCATGGAGCATCTGAACCGACAGGGGCGGTATGAATGTCTGTATGTCAACGTTGAAATTGCTCAGTCCGCCAGACAGAATGTTCATCGCGGAATCAAGGGGATATTGAACGAGATATCGGAAAGAGCCAGAATCTATTTGCAGAACGACAGGATTCAGCGTATCTGGCCCGATATTTTATCTGTCAGCGGAGAAGAAGGTGCGCTGAACACGGTATTGACCCGGTGGGCGGAAGAATCACCCAAACCCATTGTTTTATTGATCGATGAAATCGACGCCTTGATCGGAGACACCTTGATATCTGTGCTGCGCCAGCTTCGGGCCGGATACGACAAGCGGCCGCAGCATTTTCCGCAAAGCATTATTTTATGCGGTGTCCGGGATGTACGAGATTACCGGATTCATTCGGACAAGGAAAATTCGGTCATCACCGGCGGCAGCGCATTCAATATCAAGACCAAATCCTTGAGACTCGGGGATTTTACCCGCAAAGAAATGAACAGCCTCTACCAACAGCATACGGATGAAACGTCGCAGATTTTTCTTCCCGAAACCATCGATCTGGCATGGGAATACACCAACGGCCAGCCATGGATTGTAAACGCGCTGGGATATGAAGTTTGCTTTGAAATGGAAGCGGAACATATCCGGCAAAATCCGATAACACCGGACATGCTGGCTCAGGCCAAAGAAAATCTGATTATCAGGCGCGAAACCCATCTGGATCAACTCATGGACAAGCTTCAGGAAGCTCGTGTCATACGGGTGCTGGGACCGATTCTTGAAGGAAAGACGTTAACGCAGTCCTTTCAGAAAGATGATATCGGATATGTGCTGGATATCGGTCTTATCCGGCAGGCGGCCAACGGGGAGATTCAACTGGCGAACCGGATATACCAGGAGATCATTCCGCGTGAGCTGGTGTGGAACATTCAATCCGGAATGACAGAAAAAACGTCCTGGTATATCCGGGAAGATGGTCTGCTGGATATGAAAAAGCTGCTTTCGGCGTTTCAGAATTTTTTTCAGGAGCATTCGGAACACTGGATCGAGCGATTTGATTACAAAGAAGCCGGGCCGCAACTGCTGATCCAGGCATTTTTGCAGCGGATCATAAACGGCGGCGGTCGGATCGAGCGGGAGTATGGGTTGGGCCGAATGCGAACGGACCTTCTGGTGATATGGCCGATCAAAGAACCGGAGGACATACGTCAGATAACAGAGGACACGGAGTACCAGTCGTCCGCCGACCGTCAACCGGAGAAAAACCAGCGAGTGGTCATCGAATTGAAGATTCTCTATAAAAGCATGGAGAAGACCATCGATGCCGGCCTGCAACAGACCTGGGAGTATATGGACCGTTGCCGGGCCGATGAAGGGCATCTGGTCATCTTTGACCGCAGCCCCAAAAAATCCTGGAAGAAAAAACGCTTTGTCATGGAAAAGCGTTTTCAGGCACATTCCATTACGGTGTGGGGGATGTAACAATGTGGGAATACCCAAAAAAACCATCGAGACCACCACAGCAGATGAATATTTTTCCCTTGAACGGCAATCTGTGGAAAGAAACGAATTTTATCAGGGAGAATGTATGGCCATGGCCGGAGGTTCACGATGGCATAACCGTCTGGCCGGACAGATTTTCGCTGCCTTGATCCACCATCTTGATGGGAAACCCTGTACGCCGTATATGGCGGATATTCGTCTCAGTCCAATTTTCCATTACGTTGGCGGAATTATACAAGGCCATTCGATTCACGCAATAGCACGTGTTCTGCCCCGCTATTCGTAGTGAGTCCACATGCGAATGACTTTGACAGTTTTTTGATCATCTATAACCTGATAAATTAACCGGTGCTGAATATTTATTCGCCGAGAAAAAGCGCCTGCTAAATCACCGACGAGCTTTTCATAGGCTGGTGGAACTTGGTAAGGATTCTCGCGTAGGATTTGAAGTAATGTTTCAGCTTTCGTTCTGAGTCCAGACGTAGTTAATTTTTTAGCATCCTTCTGGGCTAGCTTCGTGAAAACGAGTCTCCAACTCACCAATCGAGTTCCCCTCTACATTCATCCAGTGGCGTTGCTAAACCTTCACGGATAGACTCCCGCATACCAGGAATGTTTAAAAGATACATGGTTTCTTGAATTGAACGCCAGTCATCCTCAGATATTAAAACGGCGTTTCCACGTTTGCCTGTTATAAGGATTGGCTCGTGAGATGACGATGTTTGATCGATAAGTCGATACAGATTGGTTCTTGCCTCTGTGGCTGATAATGTCGGCATGGTACACCTCATTTTTTGATTAACAGTACGTCATGGCGTACGTTATGTCAATGCTTATTTTAAGACAAAACGTAAGGCTTGGCGATACACGGATAAATGTCTGGCAGAAACAATGATCAATGCATAGAAAAAATCTGAATCAGACAATGGTATTTTTGGCATCCTTCATTTCTCAGTTAACACTTTGCATGGAAAATTATAAGAATTTATTACCGTAAACGACAGCGCCCTGTTTATTGGAGCTTCTTTTCCAAAAGGTCTTCAAATCAATGGCCGGAACTGATTTTAACCTTTTCAA
>CAJBLH010000079.1 GCA_903953895.1 uncultured Desulfobacteraceae bacterium
ACTGAAGAGCCGGATGTGGGAAATCCACAAGTCCGGTTCTGTGAGGGGTATTGAAGTTCCTCACATGGTTTGAATGATGTGACACTCCGCAGACCGAAAGGGCGGAGAAACAGGGAATACAAAGTAAACCTAAATGATAGCAACCATATTATGCCTACTCGACAATACTTATGTGTGGGGGTGAAGCCAAGCATGATTCATGCTCGATGCTACATAAAGACATGATTCAAACCTTAAACTTGACCAACTCAACTCTGTTACCAGGCTTGTAGAGCTGAAGATACCGCTTTCGGCATTCCTGACCGATAACGCAGCGAAATTATTTTTCTGAAGAACTATAGAATGCATGTGTCTGTTTCATTCTTTCTCCATGGGGTTAATCCGTCAGCATTTCGGCATGTTCAGTTCTTCCGGCCCGCTTACCGGTATCCGGATGGTAAAAGTCGTGCCTTTTCCCGGCTCGCTCCGGACATCTATGGCGCCGTGATGTTTTTTGATAATGTTATAGGTAACATTCAGCCCCAGTCCCGTTCCCTTGCCGACTGCCTTTGTTGTGAAAAACGGGTCGAATATCCGGGAAAGGTTTTCCGCTGCAATGCCCTGCCCGGAATCGCTGACAGTGATTTCCACATTGCCGTCAACTTCCCGAGTAGCGATGTGGATTTCTCCACGATCTTCGATAGCCTGAGCTGCATTGACCAATAGATTGATGAATACCTGGTTCAGTTGCTGCGGATAGCATTTTACATGGGGAAGCTCTCCATAGTCTTTGGTGATCGTTGCCTTGTATTTAAGCTCGTTCCAGACAATATTCAGGGTCGAGTCCATATTCCGGTTGATGTCTGTCAGCTTCAGGATATCTTCACCGGGATGAGAAAAATCCTTGAGATCCAGAACGATTTTTTTGATGCGATCCAGTCCTTCCCTGGATTCGTGGATTAAACCAGGGATATCTTCCAGAATATACGCAATATCCAGCTCCGATTCCTTTTCCTGTATCCGGGCTGTCAGGGCATCCATCGCAGCCCTGTCCGGGCCGCTGGTTTTCACGTCTGAAACGGTTTTTATGAACTGTCGGTATTCGGAGAATATCTGAGCGATGGAAGGCATTTTATCGGATTGGAGTATCTGAGACTGAGTTTCCTTCAGGTGCGCCAGGGTTCCCACCAGTTCAGTTTTTTTTTCCTGAACTTTGTCAACGGCATCCTGAAGTTCCCGGTTGAGGGATTTGATTTGTTCCGATTTCTGAAGATTCTCGGTAATATCCTTTGAAACAATCGCTACCTGATGCACGATGCCGGCATCGTCCCGGATGGGCAGCAGGTGAAATTCAAGATACCGCAGTTCTCTTCCGGCTCCGCCAATGGTTTCATATACGAACCGGGGAATGCCTGTCAGTCAAACGGAAACTCAGACAGATGGAAAGTTTCCGAGAGATCAGGAGTGGGCTGGAATTTCATTCCGGGCCATGGCAAATATTAGAAACTTTGCGCCTTTTATGTCTGGGGCAAAACTTTCTTATTTTAGATGAATGCGCTTGTTAATTTGATTTGACAAAACTTATGGACTATGCGCGGGTTTGTAAGTGCATCGACCGCTTCTATCGGGCCGATGCACAACATGGCTTTAAGGGAGATTTAAATTTCGATTTAAATCCAAAGCGATACGTCAATCGCGTTATTCTTTGATTGCAAACATTTTATTGGAATCCTTGATTTGCAACCCGGAAAAATCTCTTTCCTTGACGATTTTAAATCCGTCCCATTCATAAAAACCTTTTCCGGTTTTAACGCCCAGCTCATTTCTGCCGATCATCCGCATAACGATAAGGGGCGGATAAAGGCGGGGGTCCTGAGTTGCCAGATACATGGCCATGCCAACCCGATACATTGTGTCCATGCCGATAAAATCAGAAAGTTTAAAAACTCCTTGCGGGTGACCCAGGCTGCCTTTGAATCCCCAATCCCCATCGGCCACGGTGATTTCACCGCGTTCAAGGGCACGGTATGCTTCAAACATAAAGGGCATTAGGTGCTTGTTTACCCAAAAGCCACTCACATCAGTAGCTACAAATGGCTTTTTACCCATCAGCTTTAAAACGTCGACGGTGAATTGAAGAGCTTCTTCGGATATTTTTTTGTGTCTGACCACTTCTACCGCCGGCATCTGATGCACCGGATTCATGCCATGAGTACCAACAAAGATACCTGGTTTGCCGCAGGCTTCGGCCATGGTGAGGACACTCAAGGAACTGGTGTTGCTCCAAAGCACAATTCCATCCGGTAGTTTTGGGGTGAAATTTTGGAGCATGTTGCATTTGAGTTCAATATCTTCAAAAATGGCCTCAAGAAAAATCTGGCTTGATTGTAATTCGGAGATAAAGGCATCTTCGGTCTCGGCGATTTTGTATTTCGCCAAACACGCGTCAACATCAAAACTCGCATCGTCGGCATGTCGCGCTTTCCTTAACCACATTAAGTCGCCGGCCACTTGTTTTTTCGATCTTTCGAACATCTCGGAACTGGCATCAAAACCGACAACCTCAAAACCGGCCTCAAGAAAATTTGCAACCCAATCCGCTCCCATTTTTCCAAGGCCGATAACACCGACTTTTTTTACGTTTTTAGGGTCCATGAAACGCTCCTTTCACAATATTAACATAATGATTACACACCTCAAAATCAAAACTGCTGATTTAATCGAATGCCGATGTGTTCCATTGCTAAAAAATACAATATGACTATATTGTAGCTATTAATATGCTCGGGGGGATTTGTCAAGGGCAAACTACTGATGCGGTAGGGTAGTCGCATTTGGAGATTAACTGGCAAGTACCACATGGTTGAAAACCTTGGCCGTGCCGTGCTTTGCCGTCAGGAGCCAAACGTCGGGAAGAATGCCATCCGCATTCGTGATTTTGATCAGGCCGCAAAAGACCTCGACGAGATATAGATTTTCAGAAAAATAATTTCGCGGCGTTATCGTTCGGAGATATACTACAGTATAATCTCCTCCCTGCTGCCTTGCGAAATGAATTTTCTGAAAGTCTATGGTTGTCGATTAATGTTTTCCATCTTGGTGGCATCACCGAACCTGTTTTAAGAGATCTGCCATGTTTTTACCAAGGGTCTGGAATGTCTGGATACCTTCAGCATCATTTTGGACATCGCCTGGATCACGGGACAAGGTCATATTCCAATAATTTGAACTGCAAATGATCATTTCGGCAATACCAAAGAAAAAGTTGATGGCTGAGTAGGTAAAAGTTGAACCTGCTCTACGGGCAGAAACAACCGATGCTCCTACTTTTCCCTTCAATATTCCACCTCCGTTGGATTTTGAAACATATCCACAACGGTCAATAAGAGCCTTCACTTCCGTACTCACATTACTGAAGTAGGTGGGTGAACCGATAATGATTCCATCAGCCTCTTCCATTTTCTGAATAAAGGTGTTCATCTCATCATCTTTTCGCGAACACCGGTTATCTTTGGTTTCCCGACATTTTCCGCAGGCCAAGCAGCCAAATACTTTGCGTCCACCCAACTGAACAATTTCCGTCTCTATTCCTTCTTTTTCTATTTCCGCCAAGACAATTTTGAGACTCTGTATAGTATTACCGTTTATCCTTGGACTTCCATTAAATGCTACGACTTTCATATTCAAGCAATCCTTTCTCTGATCTGGAATACACATTATTGATGTTCAATCAGCTTTTGCCTCAATGCAGAAGAAACAGCGATAGGCTTATTCTCTCCGTAATCATAAAAAACCTGAACAGACTCACCTTTTGCGTATACAATTGACTGATCTGACCAGTCCACCAGTTTGTAGCCCAATCTAAAACTTTTGCTTCCAATATCCTTTACCCAAATCTCAATAGACAATTGGGAGTTCAGTGTAATGGGTTTAAGATAATCACAACTTATGTGAGCCAAAATAAAAGAAAAAGTGGAAAAATCTGTGCTGTTGGATATTTTTTGGAAAAACGCCAATCGTCCTTCAGCAAAATAGGTGAAAAATACAGAATTATTTACATGCCCCATACCATCAATATCTCGAAATCTGACATGAATCGGTAAATTGAATATGTTTTTCATACTTTTTCAATGTCCCATTCTTTACTTCAATCCATCGAGAATCTCGATTAGCATTCCATTCTCAGGGATGTCAGCCATATTAGTTGCATATTGTGCAAAAGCAATGGCGCCTTTCTGGTCAATGATAAACAGCGCCGGCATTCGCCCCAGTTTTATCAGGTGCCATTCCTGACCATAGAGTTTTCCGATTTTTCCACCAGGATCAGGGATACCAATAAGAGGAATATTTTCTTTCTCCCAATATGTCTTGACCTTCTTTGTTTCGTGGGGTGCAATTACAACGATCTTCGCTTTCCTGTCCGTAAATTTCTTGATATCCTGTTTCATCTGTCCCAGATGCTTTCTTGCAAATGGTCAACTGAATCCTCTCAGAAAAACAAGTATGACGGGTCCGTTATTATTCAGGTCGGCAAGGTTGATTTTGGTACCGTTGTAATCGCTTGTGGCAAACTCCGGGGCAATATATCCGATATTCAGTTTCATCTGATATCCTTTCCAATCTTGTTCAGGATTTCAATAAATACCGCCACTGGCTGGGCACCGACAATTTTGTGGGTATCATTAATAATAAATGCTTCGGTAAAGTATGCATGAAATATCCGATCGTGAAACTGATCATACAGACCCATATCACGGGCATATTCACTGGCTTCCAAAGACAGTCTGGAGTTTGAAAGAAGGGTACGGTCTCCAAAAACTATTCCGAAATCTTTACCAGACCGGCGAAGATTATCGAACATCTGGGAAATATCGTAGCCTTTGAACCGTTCAGACAACAAAACCCCTTCAGGAGGGGTTTCCGGATGGAGTTCATAACTGACCCATGTTTCGTGGATGTCATACGTCTGCTTAAGTTTTTCGACAATGCCCTTGCCGATGTAGCAGAAGGGTCAGATGTAGTCAGAAAAAATCTTTACATCTATTGGCATAAGTCCTCTTCGCTCAGTTCTAATAATCTGACGCCTTTGTATTTACCGTTTTTGTCAAAATCATAACCAATGGTTGCACGTTTTCACAGGCATGACAACCATTAAGAATTCGATGTCTCCAGATAAATCTCTGATCACCATCAGCCGTTTTAACCACTTTCTCCAGATTCCCTTCAAACCACAATTCCGCCCTGGGATACTTCTTGGTGATGGCTAAATACTTCGGATGCTTGGTGAGATCGATTTTATGAAGGTATTTTGAATCTCCCCAATTTTTAAGAAAAACCATCCCGTCTTCCGTCACAGACACAGCAGTCTGTGTGATCTTGGTTATAATACTCTTCCTCGATAACAATCTCTTTTTTGGTGCAATAATTCTTCACACCATCATCATTTGTCTGCGTAGATCGTCGATAGCAGTGTTCGCAATTCATTTGATTCCTCCTTTTGCTTAAAGCAAATAAATATTAACGGTCAATATCATCTTTTCTGGTAGTGTATCCTGCAATTTGGACTCATTGATTACTGGAAACTGCAGGCGTCTCCTTCTTTGGATTCAAAAATAGCCAGAACTTCTCCGGAAATATAGGCTTTCATCTCTTCATCGCCGGTAAAAATCACTTTTCGAGCCCCATTGCTGAAGTCAATTTGTACATCGCAATTGTACTTACGCGAGGCGGCTTTCACAATTCTGGCCATGATCTCCAGATTGGCATCTTCAAACTGAATCGGAACCATGTTTAAATGCATATTTGCTCCTTTTGGTAAAAAAATAATATTGCGTTATGAGTGGGCAAAGAACAAATCACCCAGATACTGCCATTAAAAAGAAGACAATTCAAGAAGGATCATTATCAGTAAATTGAATCAAAAGCAATTTGCGCGCCAGAAGCATCACTCCGTTGAGATGTTGACAATGGTTCCATGTATATTCCTTTCAACCAGTTGTTATTGCGACTTGTTATTCTGACTGCTCATAATGCAACTTTAGTATTTATTGCAATTGGTGTCATAAATACTCCTGTAGGGATATTGAATATGTCAGATTTCCGTTCGTCACATGACCCTTGTTATTGTATTGACACAAATCGCTGGAATTTATACACGGGTGGTTGCAATTTTTCCTGTTTTCAAAGTAATATACCCATGCGGTAGCCATTAGCAGATAGTTGCCATTTATAACCGCTGACTGTTTTCCCATAAGGATGACAATGAAAAAGTGCCCATTCTGTGCAGAAGAAATTCAAGCTGATGCGATAAAATGTAAACACGCGGAGAGTTTCTGAATGCATCTAACAATCAACTGATTGAAAGCAAACAGATTAAAAGGAAACAGCATGTCCATTACGATTGACGATAAAACTGTTGATATTTTCAAGATATTCGATGAACTGACCCAGACATATTCAAAAGAGATCGATGGCTACAAAACGCTTACCAAGGCTATCGAAGTGATGATTGACCAGAAAGAAAGAGAACTTCAGGGCATCAAAGACAAAACCCTTGCACTGCTGCAGGTATCTATTCCATACCCAGAAACCACCGTTTCCAGAGAAGCTCCGCAGATTATTGAATACGAAAATGTCGCTGACACTGATTTTGAAGTAGAGGCGCTGGAGATACAGGATGCCCAAATAGAAAAACCTCCTGTTGCAGAATCAGAAACATTGGAGCATGAAATCATTCAGGCAGAAACCCCTCCCGTTAGAAAAACGAGAACACGGAAACAACACAAACAGGCTGTAAAGAAAAAAGGCAAAGTCAGCTTAAAAGACCTTGCTGTCGGGAAAACAGAATCTAATACCAAAGCGCCCCGTTCCCAAAAACCTGTCCAAGATAAAAAAAATCTCAAGTGTCTGTATCATCCTGAGTCACCCGCAGTCGATATGCAAAGACAGCTTTGTTCTTCATGCAGATGGAAACTTAAGACATATGGCTTAATGGAATATTTCAATGAGCCGGCGGTGGTTTCTTATTTGAAAGGCGAAACCAAGACTATCCCGAATGTGGGGCAGTCGATGTGTCCGAATCATCCAGAGAAGCCGTCATACAACAAGAAGACCGGTCTGTGTCAATACTGTCAAAGAAAAGCGAGAGTGATTGGGGTGACGGATCGCCAGTTGACAGAGGAGGAACTGGAGCTGGTGAGAAATACTGATGTGCAGATTAACGAACATGATTCAATTCTCATTCTATAAAACAACAAGGAAAATAAAATGACAACCAACCAGGAAAGCCGACCACCCCGGGCTATCTGAATTGGGTCTATGATGCAGAAAATTTGCAGGCTGGAGGTTTGATCGACTATATCCTGTCAATACCAGAAATCTAATGAATAGGAGATTCTTATGCGTTATGTAGCGTCTTCATGCCATTGCACACACGCTGTGTCCTGCGCCATAATAGGCATCATAAACATGCTGGAACACTGCTGAGGTCTTTTGATCGAACAGTTCCGGGGTGTAGGCTCTCGGTAAGCCCATATCCAGCATTTTTTCGATGGTTATTCGAACATCGGCACGAGCCTGCTGACGTTTGCGCCAATCAAGCACCAATTTCCCGGCCTTAAGTGTGTTCAGCAGATCTCTGGCGGTAACTTTGACCTTCTCCCGGTCCGAATCGCTCAGCTCAATCTGTGGTTTGGTCAGGAGATCAAAGAGGGCCAATTCTTCTTCATTTAATTGTTTGCTCACACCCCGCTTCTCTTCTTCGCTCAAACTTTTGGCAAAGGTCATAAGTTGCTGGAAGAACTCATCGGCATTGAGACTGCCGGCATTGAGTTCGAACAGTACCAATGGCAGGCCATTGACAAAGCCCACCAGATCCGCCCGGCGGGTGTGCATATCACCGGTGATCCAGAACTGGGAGCAAAGCAGAAAGTCATTATGGGTAGGATTATCCCAATCCATTACCCGGACCGCTTCCACTGTCTCCCCATCGCCATCGCCATCGGGGTCGGGAACCCGAACGCCATTTTTGAGCAGGTGGTAGAGTTCCCGGTTGCCCGGTTGGCAGCCGTCATGCTCATGCGTGAGCGATCGCGGGCCAATTCCTCGATGACCTGACTGATGGCGTCAATCGGCGCATTCGGATTGAGCCGCTGCAAAGCTTTACGCAGGCGAGCGGTAAGGATAGCCTCTGCCCTGGTCTCACGGCCCAGGGAACTTGCGCCGTGGTCGAACTCATGGTAGGCGTTGACGGTCTCCCAGCCCAGATCCGCCAGCAGGGATATGGCCGGGCGCTCGACCATGGCATCTTCTGTGTAGCCGGTGGGCGGGGTCATGGTTGGGTTTCCTTTTCAGCGTTCTCTATAAACGCACGGCCGGCTGGGGTGGTGCGGTACCGTTGCTTCGAACTGCGGGGTTTGTCGGGAACGGTCATTTCTATGAACCCGGCTTCGATGAGTGGATTCAATACTTGGTGCTTGAACTTGGTGCGATCAGAACACCCTGTAATTACCATGATGTCTACTAAGAGTCTGTCGTCATGGCATTTATGTCAGCGGCGCCCTGAAATTGTATTAAATCTGGCGGTTTGAAAATGTTAAATTGATCAGCAATATTTTCTTCCTGTAAAATTAATTTTAAAAATCTTCTTCCATTTTCTTCATTTTA
>CAJBLH010000080.1 GCA_903953895.1 uncultured Desulfobacteraceae bacterium
ACAGCGAACGGAACAAATATGCGCTGTACCAGGCGTTATTGCTGCCGGATTTTGAAAAGATCCGCACCGTGTTTCATTCATTTTTTGCCTCCATCCCCCATGACTGGTACCGCAAAAACGAGATCGCCGGATACGAAGGCTATTACGCCTCGGTCTTTTACTGTTATTTCACCGCCCTGGGCCTGGATGTGACGGCAGAGGACGCCACCAATCACGGACGGATCGATCTGACGGTCAATCTGGAAGGAAAGGTGTTCATTCTGGAATTCAAGGTGGTGGATCTGGACACCGGAAAAAACAGTGCGCTGGCGCAGATCAAAGCAAAGGGCTATCACGAAAAATATCGCGGCAAGGCAGACGAAATGTATCTGATCGGGGTGGAATTCAACCGTACGGAGCGCAATATCGTGCGGTTTGAATATGAAAAAGCATGAAACCGCTACCCATGTGTATTGGCTGAGCTGGGATGAAACACAGGGCTTCGGATGGAGAATCGGGACGGCGCCGTAACCGGTGCGGGCGCATCTGTGACCCGATACGCAAAGCATTCCATAGATATTATCGACAATAGCCCGGCAATTCATTGCCGGGCTATTGTCAGTGGTTCCTTCATAAAGTGGGATGATGATCAATGCCTAAATAAGAATGTGGCAATCTGGAAAAATCCTGTCCTGTTTCTGATGTATCTTTTGACTTTTTTCAGGAAAAGATTATGATTTATGTCAAATGAAATATAATGGAGGGGAAAATGACTACTGCAATGACACTCCGAATTGATGCCGAGATAAAGAAGGAAGCGACTAAATATCTGGAACAGCTTGGTCTTTCGACGAGCGAGGCCGTTCGTTTGTTTCTGTATAGTGTCGTACGGCACAAGGGGCTGCCTTTTGAGATCAAAGTTCCGAACAAAGAAACTGAGCGGATATTGAACCAGGTCGAATCAGGGGAACAGATCGATGCAGTTTCGTTTGAAGATATTCTTTCGGATTTAAGCAATGTCCGTCATCAAAAGGCATAAACAGTTTCTCAAGGATTTTGCCAAAATATCGATTTCGGATAACCATTTTGCCAAATTGGTGCAGTATATCGCCTTGTTGCTGCAGGAAATGCTCTTGCCGCCAGAAGCACATGATCATTCGCTGGAAGGGAAATGGGGACAGTATCGTGAATTTCACATCGGCGGGGACATGCTGGTCATCTATAAGATAGAGAACAAGACTCTCTTCCTGGTACGGATCGGGACGCATAATCAGCTTTTTCGCTGAGGGTCTATCTCCCCATCGTCGAAGGATGCAAGATGAAAAAACGAATCGCAGATAACGCAACCCCAATGCCAGCGACGGAAAATCCGCATCCTTCCGCTTCCCTCATCCGGACATTGATCATCGCTTGAGGGAGAGGACAGCCATGAAAAAATTGCCGATTGGAATTCAGAGCTTCGAGATCATGCGATCCGATGCGTATTACTATGTGGACAAGACACCACTCATCAAGAAGCTGGTGGATCAGGGCCGGTATTATTTTCTCTCCCGCCCCCGGCGATTCGGCAAAAGCCTGTTCATAGACACCCTGAAACAGGCGTTTGCCGGTAACAAAGAGTATTTCAGCGGGCTGTATCTCGAAGATCACTGGGACTGGGACATATGCTATCCCATCATCAGTCTCAGTTTTGGAACCGGTGTGTTGGAGAGCCGCAGCGAACTGGATAACGCCATACATTCCATGCTGCAGGAACAAACCGACCTGCACGGTCTGACCCTTGAAGAATCCGCCATCCCCTTCAAATTCCGTGAACTGATCATCAAACTTCATAATCGGCATCGGCAGAAAGTCGTGATTCTCATCGATGAATACGACAAACCGCTTCTGGATAATATCGAAAATGCCGATATGTCCGCAGCGATACGCAATGGTCTGAAGAACTTGTATTCAGTGATCAAGGACTGTGACCGGTATCTGAAATTTGTATTTCTCACCGGCATATCCAAATTCAGCAAGGTCAGCCTGTTCAGTGTGTTGAACAACCTGGAGGATATCACCCTGGATCCGGATTATGCCGCCATATGCGGCTATACCCATGATGAATTGCTGACGATTTTTTCAGAGCGGCTGCAAGGGGTGGACATTCCAAAATTACAGAAATGG
>CAJBLH010000081.1 GCA_903953895.1 uncultured Desulfobacteraceae bacterium
CCAGAGAGATCCGTGCCTTGTAGGGACGGGTCTGTCCGCCCGGTACCCAAACGACAAGAATGGATCGGCTGCCGATGATATATGGCGCCATTACAGGATGGTAATTCGGTTGAATCGCATTGTGTCCCAGATTCAGAATTTTCAGACATTGCCAGGGAGATTCGCGAATGCCTCAAGAATTTGCTCTTCTCAAAAATCATCGCAAACTAAGGGCGCCCCATTAACTGCCCTTAACAATTGACACCTGTCTCAGATATCTGTAGATAACAACATATGTTCATTGTGATGCACGGGGGCGATCAAAAAATTATTGATCAGCAGGGGTTACCGTGAAAATGAAGAATAAATTGATTAAGATTAGGATGATGTTCAATAAAACGATGAAAATTCTTAACGTGACGTCCAAATCCCGCGATGAATTCATCGATATCACCGATAAGATTCAACAGGTGGTGTCATCTGCAGAACCCATCGAAAACGGCTATTGCATGCTGTTCGTTCCGCATACCACGGCAGGCATTACTATCAATGAAAGTGCCGATCCCAGCGTTCGATTCGATATCCTGACGATACTGAACCGACTGATTCCGTGGGAAGCCGGTTATCGCCACATGGAGGGAAATTCGGCGGCGCATGTCAAATCGTCGCTGGTCGGTGTGTCTCAGCAGGTGGCGGTAGCCCATAACCGGCTGCTGCTGGGCACCTGGCAGGGACTTTTTTTCTGTGAATTCGATGGGCCCCGCAACCGTCAGGTACACATTCATCTGTATGGTTCATAGATTGAATAATAATGGCAGTTATTTGTATTTCCGGTTTTATGCGGGAGGCTCATGTCTCAATTTGACAAAAAAGATAAAGAAATTTTAAATCGCATCCAGTCGGATTTTCCGGTCTCATCACAGCCTTTTCTGGCGATTGCCGAAGACCTGGGGCTGACGGAAGCGGCGGTTATCGAAAGCATCACCCGGCTTAAAGATGCCGGCATCATTCGAAGAATCGGCGGCAATATCGTGCCTGGAAAAATCGGGTTTGTCAGTACACTTTGTGCGGCCAGCGTTCCGGAAGACAAAATCGACGATTTTGCCAGGCTGGTCAATCAGTTTCCAGGTGTCACCCACAATTATCAGCGGGATGACGCGTTCAATATCTGGTTTACGTTTATTGCGCCGTCCATGATGGATATCGAAGAAAATCTGAAAGTTATATCCCTGAAATCCGGCATTAGCGAAATTTTAAACCTGCCGGCGACAAAAGTTTACAAAATCAAGGCGCAATTTGATATCTAAAGGAGGAATACAGATGAAAGTCGTATGCTTATTGGCAAGTCCAAGACCCAAGGGAAATTCGACGGCCATTGCCGGTCGTTTTTGTGAAAGGGCCGAGAAAAACGGAGCGAGCATTCAGCGTTTTTCGTTGAACAAGCTTACTTACCGCGGATGTCAGGCATGTATGACCTGCAAGACAAAATTGGATAGATGTGTACTGAAAGATGACCTGGCCGAGGTATTGGAAGCTATCCGGGATGCCGACGTCCTGGTACTGGCCACCCCGGTCTATTTCGGGGAGGTTTCCAGCCAGTTGAAGGCGTTCATTGATCGGACGTTTTCATATCTGACTCCCGACTATGCCACCTCCGCTGCTCCCAGCCGCCTGAAAGCCGGTAAAAGGCTGGTGTTCATTCAAACCCAGGGTCAGCCAGATGAAAAACAGTTTGCCGATATTTTCCCCCGGTATGATTATTTTTTCAAGTGGTATGGCTTCAATGATAACCTGCTGATTCGCGGGTGCGGGCTGATGGCAGACGCCGATGCCCAGGCCCGCAGCGACATCATGGAGGCTGCTGAAAAAACAGCCGATATGCTGTTTCAGAAAAGCTGACGGTTTTCGGATGGCGATGCAGATTGAATGTCTCGACATATCTTATCAATACCCCCAAACCGATATTTACGTATTTGATCATCTGAACTGCCGGCTGACTGGCCCAGGGTTCCATGCCCTGTTCGGCCAGTCCGGTATGGGGAAAACGACGCTGGCGCGAATGATCGCCGGTGAGTTGACCGGATATTCCGGACTGATACAATCTTCTGAGATTTCCAAAGTCCTTTATACCCACAATATGGAACGGTTTCCGGGATGGGCCGGTATCGGGGAGCTGATGGCATCCACTACGCCAGCATCAGGGCGGGACCGACTGAATGCGATGGTAAACGCCTTCGGGATTCAGTCGGTGATGAACGCCCGATTCAGTCAATTGTCTCTCGGCCAGAAAAACCGGGCCAATCTGATCCGCTACCTGATTCAGGAATTCGACCTGCTGATCATGGACGAAAGTCTGGCCAATGTGGATGAAACCACCCGCGGCCGCATCATTATAAATCTGAAAACGCTGTATCCTGAAAAAAGCTTTTTGTATATTTCTCACAACATGATGGAAATCGCCAAATTCTGCAAACAGATCGTCGTTCTCAGAAGCCCGGGTAAGCACCCCCCAGCCCAAGTGATTTCCGGGCGAAATCTGATGCGTGAAGACGATTTGGTGATCAAGGAACTGGAGCAAACCATGCTGGAGATCGTTCATGCTTCATAGGCGTATCCAGCAGTTCGTTCTCGTCTATTTTCTGGGAATCCTGGCGCTGCTTCTGGTAAAATATCTGCTGAACCTCTCCGATTATGTCATTCCGAGCCCTGTCGAAATCTGGCAAACCTGCCGTACCGTCTTTGCAAGATATGTCATCAGTGTTCTGGATACATTGTGGATAGCGATTGTCGGCCATATGATTTCGATTGCTCTGGCATTTCTGGTGGGAATTGTCGGCCGCCCGAATTCATGGTTCGGCTCTCTGATCAAGGCGGCTGCCTACAACATTCAGGCCTATCCTATCGTGGCGGTGGCCCCCATTATCTTCATCCTTATAGGAGACGGATTGATCACCCGACTGTTGATTGCGGTGTTGATCTGTTATTTCCCCCTGCTGCTTTCGGTTATCGGCATTCTGTCCGAACCAGTGGACAGCATCGAGCATTTTTACGTCGCGACAAAACGGATGAACTGGCGGCTTCAGGTCCGGATTCGAGCCTATGAGAACATCAGCAAGCTGATTACCGTCATTGCAGGCGGGGGAACCATGGCGGTGGTTGGCACCATCGTTGCGGAATTCATTGCGGCGGACGCCGGTATCGGCTACAGTATCCGAACGGCGCTGTATCAGAGCGATCTATCGAAAATTCTCACGGCCCTGTTTCTGATCGGTATCGGTACATCGCTCTATCTCACGGCGCTGGAATGGGTGGGAAATGTGATTCAAAAGAGGTTAGTAAGCAGTAAGGCAACCCCAGATAAATAATCTACCAGGATTCATTAAAAGATATTCACATGGATATCCAGGATGGACAGGATAATGAAAATGATAGTTTATTTAAAGGAATCATGGTAGGTTATTTTTTTTCAGTTGCCTAAGCAGTATGCAGTGGTTATGGACTTTTCAGAAAATAATTTCGCAAGGCAGCAGGGAGGAGATATAGACTTTCAGAAAAATAATTTCGCTGCGTTATCGGTCGGGAATGGCCGAAAAGGCCTATTCCCTCCCTGCTGCCTTGCGAAATGAATTTTCTGAAAGTCTATAATACTGTTCAATCTCCGACCGATGACACCGCGAAATTATTTTTCTGAATGTCTATAGAAATAACTGTTCAGTGGCCACTGATAGGAAGGCGAGATGAGAGGTGTCAAGACAATCGGTTGGGTGGGGATTTGGCTGGTCCTGATCGCGGGGATTGCGGACTGCGGGGACATAACACCGGTGGTCTATCGCCTGAAATGGCTGTTTAACACCAGCGTTGTCGGAGATCTTTATGCCGATGTGCAGGGGGCGTTTGCCAGACACGGGCTCCGCGTTTCCATCAAAGAAGGGGGGCCCGAGCGCGATGCCATCAAGGAGATCGAGCTAGGCTACGCTCAGTTTGGCGTGGCGTCTGCGGATCAGGTGATTCGGGCTGTGGCAAAGGGATCTCCGATTGTTGTGATTGCTCAGCTTTTTCAGATCAATCCCCTGCAATGGGTGTATCGAACCGATAAGTTGCGTCTGGACAGTCCGTCGGATTTCAGGGGGAAAACCCTGGGGCTGACATTCGGCGGCAATGATGAAACCATTATGCGGACCCTGCTGATCAAATTCGGCATCAGCGAAGCATCGGTCAATTTATACAGTGTTCGATACGATTACACGCCGTTTTATGAAGGAAAGGTCGATTTATGGCCGGTTTATGTCAACGCCCAGGGAATTATCATTCAGGACAAACTGGAGAAAGCCGGAGAGAGAGTCGGTTTCTTCAGCCCCGACGCGTTCGGGGTAAAATTTGTGGCCAATTCCGTGATTTCATCCCGGAAAATGTTCAGCGAACAACAGGAACGGGTGAATGAATTCCGAAAGGCGCTGATTGAAGGCTGGCAGGATGCGCTGGCTCCGGAAAACAGCGAGAAGGCGGTTGCCGTGATCCGGCAGTTCGATAAAGATACGCCCGAGGAGATCATCCGCAGGCAACTGGCGGCGACACGTGGTCTGATCAAGCCGGAGCCGGAGCGCGCCGTCGGAAGTATCGATGTCCATGCCTGGAACCAGACTGCTCAGATCATGCTGGATCAAAAACTGATTGCTGGGCCAGTTGCACTGGAGAAGGTTTTGAAGCTGTTTTAATTTTAAAAGTACTTGTAACTTGGGCCGGCGTAGACAATCGATCATGGCGGCCGGCGGGCTTTTCCTGTCTTTTACCGGATTTGAGATTGAAAACCGATTGACAGTATTCAATAAAATAGATTATTAATCAAACTTTATAGTGCGGAGGCAGATAGATGATTGCCTCCGCTTGTGCTTTTAACCATGAAAAGGAGAACGAGTTGTTATGGGAGGCAAAAAGAAAGCTGAAAAAGAAAAACCTCTTGATAAGATGACGGTAAAAGAACTTCGGGAACTGGCCAAGGAATCCACGGACCTGATGGGTGTGTACGGGATGAACAAACCGGAACTCATTTCCGGAATCAAAAAGGCCCGAGGCATTGTGGAGGAAGTTGCAGCAAAATCCAGTTCCACGGTTCGTGAAATCAAGAAAAAGATGCGGGAATTGAAGGTGGTTCAGGCAGCCGCCGTGGGCGAAGACAATCTCCGGATGGTCCGGATTTATAAGAAAAAAATCAATCGCCTGAAAAAGCAGACCCGAAGAGCCTAACCAGGCCGGGAACCATTTTTTTAGCAAAGGCGCAAGGGCCCCTGGAAAATATGCTGCGTGTTTTCGGACTTTACGGCTTTGCGTATGGATTGAGATATGAAGATTGATCCGGATTCCATCGCATTCGATTTCGACGGTGTTCTGGCGGATACCATGACGCTGTTTCTCGATATTGCCAGAAAAGACTATCGGGTTCAGAATCTTCGGTATGAAGACATCACCTGTTACATGCTGAAAGACTGTCTTGAAATGGATGAGGGTATTATCGAGACAATCATTCAACGGATTCAGGATGGCAGCTATACGGCGCCACTGAAGCCGATGGCAGGTGCTGCGGAGGTGTTGACCCAGCTTGAAAAATTCAGCAGCCCGATTCTGTTTGTAACGGCCCGGCCTTATACCGGGCCGATTCTGGACTGGATGCAAAACCTCTTGAAGATGAATTCCGAGTCGATCAAGGTGATTACGACCGGATCATTTGACGCCAAGGCGGAAATTCTAAGGGATCATCGGGTTGCTTATTTTGTCGAGGATCGTCTGGAGACCTGCTTTCAGTTAAAGAATGCTGGTGTGGAGCCGGTCGTTTTCAAACAGCCCTGGAACCGGCAAGTCCATCCGTTTCGGGAAGTCGGTTCCTGGCAAGACATCCATTCACTGATCGATTGGAAAGAGGAAACCCCGTGAATTGAGTCCGGTAATTTCGCTGGTTCGGTATTTCATCGAAGCCCTGTCTTCTGAAAAAGGGTATTCGGCCAATACTTGCCGGGCTTATGCGCATGACCTCGAGGAATTTGTTTCATGCAGCGCGGTGTTTCTGCAGAAGGACATCCAGGATGTCGCCATCGAACTCCTGGATGCCCTGACAATCCGACAACATATCGGCTATCTGTATAAAGCGAACACCAAGACATCCATCGGCAGAAAGCTTTCAGCCATCCGGTCATTTTTCAGGTTTCTCGTCAGGCAGGGCATACTGGATGCAAATCCGGCCGAGATGATACCCAATCCCCGAACCGAAAGCCCAATCCCGGTATTTCTTCCCATCGATGAGATGTTCAGACTGCTGGATTCGGTTTCCGCCGATTCCCTATCGGATTTGAGAGATCGCTCCATTCTCGAAATGCTGTATTCCGCAGGGGTCCGCGTCTCCGAGTTGACGGCCATGAATGTCCATGATGTGGATTTCGATCAATCCGTGATTCGGGTTCGCGGAAAAGGAAACAGGGAGCGGGTCACACCGGTGGGAAAAAAAGCCCTGGCTGCGCTGAAGACTTATCGGGAATGTCTGATACGCCAGGCCGGCAAAGGATTCGATGAAAATGGCCCCTTGTTTCTGAATCTGCGAAACAGCCGCCTGACATCCCGGTCGGTTGCCCGGATCCTGGATAAATGGGCGATGAAATGCGGTCTTTCCATGCCGGTGTTTCCGCATGCCATGCGGCATAGTTTTGCCACACATCTGCTGGATTCCGGTGCGGATTTAAGAATTGTACAGGAACTTCTGGGGCATCAACGGCTGTCCACCACCCAGAAATATACCCATGTAACCATGGACAAACTGATGGAAACCTATGACAAGGCCCATCCCAGAAAGTGAGGTTCCCCGATTGGTATTTCATGGAACGACGATACTGGCGCTGCGACACAAGGGAAAGGTGATCGTTGCCGGCGATGGCCAGATAACCCTCAATACCACGATTGTCAAGCACAAGGCCAAAAAAGTCCGGCGGATCTATAACGAAAAGATCATCGTGGGCTTTGCCGGAGCCACGGCGGATGCCCTGCATCTCTCCGAACGGCTGGAAGGCAAGCTGGAACGGTTCAACGGCAACCTGACACGGGCTGCGGTCGAGCTGGCCAGAGAGTGGCGAACCGATAAATATCTCAGGCGCCTGGAGGCCATGATGATCGCGGTTGACGACAGCCGGACTTTTTTGATCTCTGGAAACGGCGACATTATCGAACCGGACGAGGGGGTTATCGGTATCGGCTCCGGAGGATCGATTGTTCAGGCAGCCGCAACGGCGCTGATGCGGCACTCGCCGCTCGAACCCCGAGAAATCGTAGAAAAATCCATGGCCATTGCCGCTTCTTTGTGTATTTACACCAATCCGGACATCACCATTGAAGAATTATGAATTCATTATTCCTCAATTTAACATTCGTAATTCGTAATTTACTGGATATATGATGAATTCATTGAAACCATCTGAAATTGTAGTAGAGCTGGATAAATATATTGTCGGCCAGCACCGCGCCAAGCGCTCCGTGGCCATTGCTCTCAGAAATCGTTGGCGTCGGCAGCAGGTCGACGAATCCCTTCGCGATGAAATCGCTCCGAAGAATATCATCCTGATCGGGCCTACCGGTGTGGGAAAGACTGAAATCGCACGTCGACTGTCCAAACTGACGGATTCTCCGTTTTATAAAGTCGAAGCCTCCAAATTTACCGAGGTCGGTTATGTGGGCCGGGATGTCGAATCCATGATTCGGGACCTGCTGGAGCTGACCATCAACCTGATGAAGACTCGAGAACAGGAGGCAATCAAACCCAAGGCCAAATCCATTGCCGAAGAAAGAATGCTCGATCTGCTCCTGCCCCCGAAACCCAGGCAGTCGCAGGCTGAAACAGGTAAGGAAACTCAGCTCGAGGTGGTGACGACCAATGCGGACGAATCGTTTTCAACCCGCGAAAAGCTTCGCGGCATGCTGCGGGCTGGAAAGCTGGACAGCCGGTATGTGGATCTGGATGTTCCCGACAGATCCATGCCGACGGTGGAAATTTTTTCCAATATCGGCATGGAAGAAATGGGCATCAATTTCAAGGATATGCTAGGCGGACTTTTGCCGAAGAATACGCGGCGCAGAAAGATCAAAGTTCCGGAAGCCATGGAACTGCTCTGCCAGGAAGAAGCCCAGAACTTGATTGATATGGACAAGGTTATCCGCCATGCCAAGGAAAAAGTGGAACAGTCTGGAATCATTTTTCTGGATGAAATCGACAAAATCGTCGGCAAAAGCGACAGCCACGGCCCGGATATTTCCCGGGAAGGGGTGCAGCGGGATTTGCTGCCGATAGTGGAAGGTTCTACCGTTACCACCAAATACGGATCAGTCAAAACCGATCATATTCTGTTTATCGCTTCCGGCGCATTTCATACCATCAAACCTTCGGATCTGATTCCAGAGCTACAGGGCCGTTTTCCCATTCGGGTGGAACTGGATTCACTGAGCCGGCAGGATTTTTTCAGAATTCTGACCGAACCCCGCAATGCCCTGGTCATTCAGTACGTGGAGCTGCTGAAAACCGAAGGCATCGAAGTGATATTTGAAACCAGCGCCATCGAACGCATCGCCGAAATTGCCGAGGAAGTCAACACGCGGACGGAAAACATCGGCGCCAGACGGCTGCATACCCTGATGGAGTGCCTCCTCGATGACATACTCTTCGATGCGCCGGATCTGGAAGAGAAAAAAATCGTCATCGACGGTGACCACGTCGATTTCAAACTGAAAGCCATCAAAAGCGACGAAGATCTGAGTCGGTATATTTTATAGAGGAACGTGTCATGACCCCGAACGTTGCAGACATCCTGGTCGAATCCCTGCCCTACATCCGACGGTTTTCCGGCATGACCATCGTGGTCAAATACGGCGGCCATGCCATGGTGGATGAACAGCTCAAAGCGGATTTCGCTCAGGACATCACGCTGCTGAAATTTATCGGCCTCAATCCCGTCATCATTCATGGCGGGGGACCCCAGATCAACTCGGTACTGAAATGCATGGGCATCTGTCCGCAGTTTGTCCGCGGCATGCGGCTGACCGATGAGCCCACCATGGATGTCGTGGAAATGGTTCTGGGCGGAAAGCTAAACAAAGCCATCGTGGCTCAGATCAATCACCACGGCGGCAAGGCCGTTGGCCTGAGCGGCAAGGACGGTGGGCTGATTACAGCCGAGAAACTGCATATCGTCTATCAGCCGGATGAAAACAGTCCGCCGGAAATCATCGATCCGGGACTGGTGGGTCAGGTAACGCATATCAATCCGGAAATCATTCACACCCTGACCCAGCACGGGTTTATTCCTGTGATTGCACCAGTCGGCGCCGGGGTTGAAGGGGAAACCTACAACATCAATGCAGATCTGGTGGCCGGACACGTGGCCATGGCCCTGACCGCCGGCCGGCTGATTCTGCTGACCGATGTGGACGGCATTCTGGATGCTTCCGGCGCCCTGATTTCCTCGCTGAACGCGGAAATCGCCCATCGGATGATTCAGGATAAAACCATTTCCGGCGGCATGATTCCCAAAGTGGAATGTGCTCTGGAGGCGGTGGAGCGCGGGGTTCAAAAAGTACACATCATCAACGGCACCCGCCGGCATGCGCTGCTGCTGGAGCTTTTTACGGATAAGGGAATTGGAACAGAGGTGACGCTATGACCGTGGAACGTGCGCAAATGGATACCTGCAAATGGATGGCTGAAGCCGACCGGGTGATGGCCGCAACCTATAAGCGGACACCGGTGGTGTTTTCAAAAGGGGATGGCTGTACTCTGTGGGATACCGAAGGTCGGGCTTATCTGGATTTTGTTGCGGGGATTGCGGTATGCAATCTTGGCCATGCCCATCCTGCGGTGGCGAATGCTGTTTTTGAACAGGCCAAGACCCTGGTGCACGTCTCCAATCTGTATTATACGATACCGCAGACAGAACTTGCGGCCTGGCTGGTGGATCACAGCTTTGCCGACCGGGTCTTTTTCTGTAACAGCGGGGCCGAAGCCAACGAGGCAGCCATCAAGCTGGCCCGGAAATACTTTAAGGACCGGGGAGAGCCGGATCGGTACCGGATCATTTCCATGATCCAGTCCTTTCATGGCAGAACCATGGGAACGCTTTCCGCGACCGGACAGGATAAAATCAAGCAAGGGTTTTCGCCCATTCTTGAAGGCTTTGATTTTGTGCCATTCAACGATTTTGAGGCGGTACGGGAGAAAATCGGCGCCGCCACCTGCGCCATTTTGCTGGAGCCGATTCAGGGGGAAGGCGGCATCCGCAGCGCCGACCCGCAGTTTCTTGAAAATATACGGCAGCTCTGCGATGAAACCGGAACCCTGCTGATTTTTGATGAAATCCAGACCGGCATCGGCCGAACTGGAAAACTCTTTGCTTACGAACATTACGGGGTTCAGCCCGATATCATGACCCTTGCCAAGGCCCTTGCCAACGGTCTTCCCATCGGCGCCATGCTGGCCAAAGAATCCGTGGCGGCAGCATTTGTGCCTGGGTCTCATGCATCGACGTTCGGCGGAACCCCTCTGGTAACAGCGGCGTCTCTGTGTGTTCTGAAAACGCTTGAACAGGAAAATATCATCGGCCATTGTGCGGAAGTGGGGCTGTATTTCAAAGAACGGTTGCAGGCGCTAAAACATCGGCATGATAGTGTTGTAGATATCCGCGGGCTGGGATTGCTGCTGGGAATGGAACTGAACAAGGACGGTCTGCCGCTGGTCGAGGCCTGCCTGAATAAAGGCTTTGTGATCAATTGCGTTCAGGGCAATACGCTGCGATTCGTGCCGCCGCTGATTGTCCAAAAGGCGGAAATCGACCGGCTGATTCAGTGCCTGGATGAAATTTTGTAAAGACAATAGGTGCCATATTGAAAAAAGACTTACTGACACTTCTGGATCTAACGAAGTCGGATTGCGATACGCTGTTTGAAAGAGCCATTGAATTAAAGAAACGGCGAAAAAACGGCATCCGGGAAACATCGCTTGCCGGAAAGTCGCTCGGGCTGATATTCGATAAGCCCTCCACGCGAACGCGGGTATCGTTTGAGACCGCCATGATTCAACTGGGAGGCGCTCCGATTTTCATCAGCTCCAAAGATACCCAGATTTCCCGGGATGAGCCGGTCATAGATACAGCCAGAGTACTGTCCCGTTATTTGGACGGCCTGGTTATCCGGACGTTTTCACAGGATATTCTGGAAGGCTTCGGCGCTTATGCAACGATTCCGGTCATCAATGCGCTGACGGATCTCTATCACCCGACCCAGGTACTGAGTGATCTGATGACCGTGATCGAATACAAGGGCGGGTATGCGGGGCTCAAAATTGTCTGGGTCGGAGACGGCAACAACGTGTCTCATTCCTGGATCAATGCCGCCGCCACATTGGGGCTGAATCTGGTTCTGGCCTGTCCGCAAGGGTATTATCCGAATGCCGCCATTTTAAAGCGAGCCATGGATATCGGCAACGGCGCCATCCGCGTGATGTCCGATCCCATTGCGGCCGTAACCGATGCGGATGTGATCTATACCGATGTATGGGCCAGCATGGGCCAGGAAAGTGAGCATATCGCCCGAAAAAAGGTTTTCAAAGCCTATCAGGTGAATCAGGAACTGGTCCGTCACGCGCGAAACGATGCCATTGTCATGCACTGCCTGCCGGCGCACCGGGGAGAGGAAATCAGCGAAGAAATGATGGACGGACCTTCTCCGGTGATTTGGGATCAGTCCGAGAACAAAATGCACATGAACAAGGCCATTCTTGAATCGCTGATGACAAACAAATAGTGAGATGGGCGATAGGTCATAGATCGATTGCCATATGGATAAGGAGAAACCCCCATGTCTGATCAGATAAAAAAAGTCGTGCTGGCCTATTCGGGCGGCCTGGATACCTCGGTCATTTTGAAATGGCTCATTGAAACCTATCACTGCGAAGTGGTGACATTTTCCGCAAACATCGGCCAAGACGAGGATCTGGATCAGATACGGCAGAATGCATTCGATACCGGGGCATCCAAAGCCTATGTGGAAGAGCTGTCCGAGACCTTCGTCAAAGATTATGTGTTCCCGGCGTTCCGGGCCAATGCCATTTATGAAGGCCAGTATCTTCTGGGAACATCTTTGGCCAGACCTTTGATAGCCAAAAGACAGATGGAAATCGCCAATCTGGAAGCGGCGGATGCGGTCAGCCACGGAGCAACCGGAAAAGGCAACGACCAAGTTCGCTTCGAACTCACTTATTTTGCCATGAACCCACATATCCGCATCATCGCCCCCTGGCGGGAATGGAATCTGACTTCCCGAACTGCGCTGATGGAGTTTGCGGCCCGACATGGCATCAAAGTTCCCACTACCCCCGCCAAACCCTACAGCTCGGATGCGAACCTGCTGCATATCAGCTATGAAGGCGGTATTCTCGAAGATCCCTGGGCAGCCCCCCCCGATGATATCTATACGCTCTCGGTATCTCCCAAGGATGCCCCGGATGTTCACGAAATGATCGAGATTGCCTTCGATCAGGGAAATCCGGTGGCCGTCAACGGTCAGACTCTGTCTCCGGCAGCCCTGCTGCGCGAATTGAACCGGCTGGGTGGCAGCAACGGCATCGGCCGGGCGGATATCGTCGAAAACCGCTTTGTGGGCATGAAATCCCGTGGCGTATATGAAACACCGGGCGGAACCATTCTTAGAGCGGCCCACATGGCCATGGAGTCCATTACACTCGATCGGGAAGTCCAGCATCTGCGCGATTCCCTGATTCCCAAATATGCGGAATTAGTATATTATGGATTCTGGTTCTCGCCGGAAATGCGTTTGCTGCAAAACCTGATCGACGATACGCAGAAAAACGTCAGCGGCGTCGTTCGTCTCGAACTGTACAAAGGCAACTGCCGGGTGCTGGGAAGAAAATCGGATCATTCTTTGTATCGTGTAGATTTTGCAACTTTCGAAGATGATTCGGTGTATCGCCAGAAAGATGCCGAAGGATTTATCCGGCTCAATGCACTCAGGCTGCGAATTCAGAATATGCTCAGATGAATGATGAAAAACAGTTCGTTAGAGCTGATAAAGGTGTGATGGTTCATCATTCAGCTCTCATCGTTCAGCATTCAAGAAAGGTGTTTTATGATCGAAAAGCCCTGGGAAGGAAGATTTACGGAAAAGACCGATAGGAGCGTTGAGCTCTTCACCTCGTCAATTGATGTGGATAAGCGGCTTTATGCACACGATATCGATGGCAGTATCGCGCATTGCCGAATGCTGGCCCATACCGGCATCATTACACACGAAGAGACCGAAAAGCTGATCGTAGGGCTTGGCGCCATCAAACGGGAAATACAGCGGGGTAAATTTCAGTTCGATCATGGTTTGGAAGATATCCACATGCATATCGAAACCCGGCTGTTTCAAGAAGTTGGTAAAGTCGCGCAGAAGCTGCATACGGCCAGAAGCCGCAATGACCAGGTGGCGCTGGACTCCCGGATGTATCTGCGGGAGGAAACCCGAAACATCGTACGGCTGCTGGATGCTTTGAGTACCGTGATCGTGACCCTGGCCGAGGCGAACCTGGATGTGATCATGCCCGGGTACACCCACCTTCAGCGGGCCCAACCGGTGCTGCTGTCGCATCATCTGATGGCTTATTTCGAGATGTTTTACCGGGACCGGGCAAGGTTCTGCGATGCTTTGAAGCGGATCGATGTGCTGCCTCTGGGAAGTGCCGCCCTGGCCGGAACCACCTACCCGATCGACCGACAGTATACGGCCGAACTGCTCCAGTTCCCGGAGGTGTCGGCCAACAGCATCGATTCGGTTTCAGACAGGGATTTCATGCTGGAGTTTCTTTCCTTCGCCAGCATTGCCATGGTTCACTTCAGCAGGCTCTCCGAGGAGATGATTCTCTGGTCTTCCTGCGAGTTCGGATTTATCGAGCTGCCGGACGCGTTTTCAACCGGCAGCAGCATCATGCCGCAGAAAAAAAATCCGGATGTGCCCGAGCTGGTCCGTGGAAAAGCCGGAAGGGTTTTCGGCGATCTGTTTGCGCTGCTTACGCTCATGAAATCTTTGCCTTTAGCTTACAACCGGGACATGCAGGAAGATAAGCCCGCTGTGTTCGATGCCGTGGATACCTTAAAAGCCTGCATCGAAATTTACACGGCCATGCTGCCCCGGCTCAGGATCAATCGGGACACCCTGTATCAGGCGACCACAACGGGATTTTTAAATGCAACGGATCTGGCCGATTATCTGGTTACCAAAGGGATGACGTTTCGTGAATCGCACAGTTGTGTGGGAAAGGCGGTGGGATACGCCTCCAGCCGGAAAAAGGAACTCCACGAGTTGACACTGGAAGAAATGAAATCTTTTTCGTCGTTGATTGCAGAAGATATATTCGGTATCTTGACGCCCGAAGAGATGATCAACAGACGAACATCCTTTGGTGGAACTGCACAGGAAAATGTCAAAGCCGCCATTCAAACCGCCAGACAGCGGCTCTTGGAGGCCGTTTGTCCATAAACGGATTACAGGACGACCCATTGTTATATTTTCAACGATCACAAACTGCTTTTTCCGTTCTGGTTGTCGCCATGCTCTGTCTGTACTTCCTCGGCTGCGGACGAAAGGAAATGCCGAGCGCACCCCGGCAAGTTCCGCCGCATCCGGTTACGGATCTGGCTGCCCAGGTGGTCGGCAATCAGGTTGAACTGAGTTGGTCGTATTCAGAAGCCCTTTACGGCTCGGAGCCCATCAAAGGCTTCGGCGTGTTTCGCGCATCGGAGTCGGTTTCCGAAAGCTGCGACAATTGTCCGTTTCTGTTCAAACGGGTAGCCGACATTCCCACGCTGGAAGGCCGGGACGGAACAATCGTTCTGACCTATCGGGATACGCTTGAAAAAGGATATCGTTACCGGTATAAGGTGATCGGCTATTCAACCGCAGGAATTGCCGGTAAGGATTCGAATATGGTGACGGTGGAAGGGGAGTAAGCATGCATTATTTTCAATATCGTAACAACGAAATGTTTTGTGAGGACGTTCCGGTCCAGGCAATCGCCCGGCAGGTGGGGACACCTTTTTATCTTTACAGCCACGCTACGCTGACCCGGCATTTCAATGCGTTCAACGATGCCTTCGGAGGGCTGGACCGGCTGGTGTGTTTTTCTGCCAAGGCCAATACCAGCCTGGCTGTTCTCAAACTGCTGGCGAATCTGGGAAGCGGGCTGGATATCGTGTCGGGCGGAGAGCTTTTCCGTGGACTCAAGGCAGGCTTTTCCCCCGATCGCATCGTGTATTCGGGTGTGGGAAAACGGGTGGATGAAATTGACTTTGCCTTGGAAACCGGCATTCTGATGTTCAATGTGGAGTCTCTCGAAGAGCTGGAGCTGATTCAGATGCGGGCTGAGGCGTTGCGCAAAAAGGCCCGTGTTTCCATTCGGGTGAACCCGGATGTGGATCCCAAGACGCATCCGTATATCTCAACGGGTCTGAAGAAAAATAAATTCGGAATCGACACCGAGAGCGCCATCTCCGCCTATCAGCGTGCCAGTCGGATGTCCCACATTTCAGTGGTGGGAATCGACTGCCACATCGGCTCTCAGATTACTGAAATCCAGCCGTTCGAAGATGCGTTGAAAAGTCTGAAAAACCTGATACAACGGCTGGGGAACATGGGAATCCCGATTCGGCATCTGGACATGGGCGGCGGCCTGGGGATCACCTACCGGGAAGAATCCCCGCCCCATCCGATCGACTATGCCCGGGCTATCGCCCATGTTCTCGGGGATCTGAAGATACAACTGATTCTGGAACCCGGTCGGGTCATCGTGGGAAACGCCGGCATCCTGGTTGCCCGGGTGCTGTACCGGAAAAAAGGGCTTGCCAAGGAATTTGTCATTACGGATGCGGCCATGAACGACCTGATGCGGCCCATTCTGTATAACGCCTACCATGAAGCCATGCCGGTGGTTCGTGCCGAGGGGGAATCCTTTACCGCAGACATTGTCGGCCCCATCTGTGAAACCGGCGATTTTCTGGCGCAGGATCGGCTGATTCCGCCGGTTCAAAGCGGCGATCTGCTCGCTTTGATGAGTGCGGGCGCATACGGATTCGTGATGTCATCCAATTATTGCTCCCGGCTCCGGGCCGCCGAAGTCATGGTGAAGGGGGATCAGTTTGTGGTAGTCAAGGACCGGGAAACCTATGCGGATCTGATTGCCGGAGAGTCTATCCCGGATTTTTTATAAAAAAGGCAAGCGATGAACCCGGTACATTTTTACAAGATGAGCGGCTGCGGCAATGATTTCATCATCATCGACAACCGGCGCTCCGTGATCGAGGAATCAGCTCTGACTGCATTTATCGTCGGCATCTGCCGCAGAAAAATGTCGGTGGGCGCCGACGGCGTGATTCTGATCGAGAATTCGGATACGGTCGATTTCAGA
This sequence comes from uncultured Desulfobacteraceae bacterium, assembly GCA_903953895.1. Taxonomy (GTDB): domain Bacteria; phylum Desulfobacterota; class Desulfobacteria; order Desulfobacterales; family Desulfatirhabdiaceae; genus RAAP-1. The sequence continues at coordinate 16,460 of CAJBLH010000081.1, forward strand.
TGGCGGTTTTACAACTCCGATGGCAGTGTGGCGGAAATGTGCGGCAACGGCGCTAGGTGTGTCGCCCGTTTTGCTTATTTGAACGGCATTACCGGCCCGGAGCTCGCGTTTGAAACCCTGGCGGGAATTGTATCGGCATCGGTTTCCGAAACGGGTATGGTCAAAATAAAGATGACAGACCCCGTGAACCTCGAACACGACCGGCGGATTATCCTCACCAGCGGAAAATATGCTGTTGGCAGCGTCAATACGGGGGTTCCCCATGTCGTGATGGTGGTTGAGGATATTCAGAGAACGCCGGTGAAAGAAATGGGAAGGGAAATTCGGTTTCATCCGGATTTTGCTCCTGCCGGAACCAATGCCAATTTTGTTGCGCTGCAGCCGGACAATATTGTGGCGATCCGGACTTATGAACGCGGGGTCGAAGATGAAACCCTGGCCTGCGGCACCGGATGCGTTGCCAGCGCCCTGATTGTGTCCCACAAATTCGCGCTACCTTCTCCGGTAACCCTGTTGACGCGAAGCGACGGCTATCTCCGCATTTTTTTCACCGCGCATCAAGACACATTTTCCGATGTATATATGGAAGGGGATGCCCGGCTGATATACCGCGCCGAACTCTGCGAGGAAGCCTGGCATGATGGATATACAGGATGATCAGAACAAGGATGATTTTATGACGATTACAATTGAAAGATCCGACCGGCTCAAAGCCCTTCCCCCCTATCTTTTCAAGGAGATTGACCGCCAGAAAACAGAAGCCCGTAAAAACGGTGTTGACATCATCGATCTTGGGGTGGGTGATCCGGACATGCCGACGCCTCCGCATATTATCGAAGCCCTGATCAAAGCGGCCTGGGATCCGGCCAACCACCGATACCCGTCCTACTCCGGAATGGGTGCATTCAACGAAGCAGTTGCCAGGTGGTATCAGCAACGCTTTCAGGTCGCACTTTCGCCGGAAACCGAAGTCGTTACCCTGATCGGGTCCAAGGAAGGCATTGCCAATATCCCCCTGGCCCTGATCAATCCGGGAGATATCGGGCTGGCGACCAGTCCCGGATATCCCGTGTACAATACCGGCATCCAGTTTGCCGGCGGCCGGACGTATTTTATGGATCTGCTCAAGTCGAACCAGTTTCTGCCGGATCTGGCAGCCATTCCGGATTCGGTTGCCGCCAAAGCCAAACTGATGTTCATCAATTATCCCAACAATCCCACATCCGCCGTGGCGACGACAGCGTTTTTCAAGGATGTGGTGCGATTTGCGGAAAAGCACAATATCATCGTCTGTCATGACGCCGCCTATTCCGAAATGGCCTTTGATGGATATAAGCCGCCGAGTTTTCTGGAAACGGACGGCGCCAAGGATGTCGGGGTTGAATTTCATTCCCTTTCCAAAACCTATAACATGACCGGCTGGCGGTTAGGATTTGCCGTCGGCAGGGCCGAGGTGATCCAGGCGCTGGGGCAGATCAAGAGCAATATCGATTCAGGGGCATTCCAGGCAGTGCAGTTTGCCGGTATTGCCGCTCTGGATGGGGACCAGACTTGTGTTGAGAACATGAACCGCGAATATACCCTTCGCCGGAATATTCTGGTGGAAGGACTGCGTGATATCGGTCTGTCCGTCGAAACACCCCGCGCCACGTTTTATGTGTGGATCGAAGTTCCCAAAGGGTATTCTTCAACATCATTGGCCTCGCATCTGTTGACCCGTGCCGGTATCGTGGCAACGCCAGGCAACGGTTTCGGCGCTCCCGGTGAAGGATATGTCCGCATGGCCCTGACCGTGGGAACCGAGCGGATGAAAGAAGCGGTGTCCAGGATGAAGTCCGTGGGGTTCTAAAACGTGTATCCGCACATGGCATTCATCGGCGTGGGTTCGAATCTGGGGCGACAGCAGGACAACTGCCTGATGGGGATAGCGGCCCTGACGTCGGACGGCCGCTCCCGGCTGCTGAATCAGTCCCGGATGTATCGAACAGAGCCTGTCGATTATCTGGATCAGGACTGGTTTGTCAATTGTGCGGTACAGATCGAAACCCGCCTGGACGCTTTTGAACTGCTGACCGAATTGCAGGCCATTCAGAGAAAAGCGGGCCGGATTCAGGACGCCATCCGATTCGGCCCCCGGATTCTGGATATGGACATCCTTTTTTTCGATGCAGCCGTCATCGACCACCCGCACCTGATGCTTCCGCACCCGCGCATGCACCTCAGGCGCTTTGTGTTAAAACCGCTGTGCGATATAGACCCGGATGTGCGCCATCCCATCCTTGACCAGACGGTTCAGCAGTTGCTGAATAACCTCGAAGATGCGGGACAGGGGATTGTTGAATTATCATGATAAAAATCATCGTGTTCATTGCCGTCGGCTATATCGGATTTCGGTTCTTGAAATCCTGGATTGTAAAGCATATAACCATTTCACAGGCAGGGATGAATCAACCGCCTCGCGAAATAGACGATATCATGATTCAGGACCCGGTCTGTCAGGTCTATTTTCCTAAAAGAAGCGGCATTCATCTGCACCATCACGGCAAGGATCTGTACTTTTGCAGCCCGGAATGCCGTCAGCGATATATATCCAATTCATAAAGGAGCACTCCATTGAAATTTTTTCTTGATACGGCCAATATCGACGAAATCAAAGAAGCCTGCAGCATGGGCATGGTGGATGGTGTTACGACCAATCCCAGCTTGATTGCCAAGGAAGGCCGTGATTTCGAAACCATTATTCGGGAAATCTGTGAAATTGTGGATGGCCCCATCAGCGCGGAAGTCATCAGCCTCGATGTGGACGGAATGCTGAAAGAGGCCCGCCATCTGGCGGAAATCCATCGGAATATCGTGGTGAAAGTGCCGATGACGGTCGATGGCGTCAAGGCCACCCGTATTCTTTCGCGGGAAGGCATCGACACCAATGTCACCCTGATTTTCTCGCCCCTTCAGGCCCTGATGGCCGCCAAGGCCGGCGCCACCTACGTCAGCCCGTTTATCGGGCGTCTCGATGATGTTTCCCAGGAAGGCATGGTCCTGATCGAGCAGATTGTTCAGATTTTTCAGAACTATACGTTTCATACGCAGGTGATTGTGGCCAGCGTGCGCAATCCGCTTCATGTGCTGGAATCGGCCATGCTGGGAGCTGATATTGCGACCATTCCGTTCAATGTTCTGGCAAAATTCGCCTCTCACCCCCTGACCGACAGAGGCATTCAATCCTTTTTAAACGATTGGAACAAAGCAAAAACATGCGGCTAAACAGGCTACAATGGGATGAGGCCAAAGATCTGCTGAGCCATCCGAATTTTCTGACGATGTGTCGGGTCGCCGCCATTCCGGGGATTATTCTGCTCATGCTGTGTCCGAGCCGGTTCAGCTCATTCACGGCAGCCATTCTTTTCAGTGCGGCAGCCATCACCGATTATTTCGACGGTTTTTTTGCACGAAGCCGTGGGTTGACATCCGATTTCGGGAAGCTGATGGATCCTCTGGCCGATAAACTCCTGGTTTCGTCCGCCCTTATCATGCTCGTTTCTCACGGATGGATACCCGGATGGATCATCTGCATCATCATCGGCCGGGACATTGCCATTACCGGCCTGCGGAGTGTCGTAGCCGACAACAACGAAGATGCTTCAGCCTCGAATCTGGGCAAGTACAAAACAGGCTTTCAGATCGCCGCCATCATCCCGCTGTTGATACACTATCCCTATTTCGGCATCAACCTGCATGGCATCGGCATGTTCTTTCTGTGGGGGGCGCTGATCTATACGATCTGGTCCGGCCTGGACTATGGATATCGTTTCAAGCGGTTTCTGATGAAAACATAAATGCAGGAATTGAAAAAAGGGGTTGACAACGCTGCCGTAAAAAGTTAGATAGATGGCGATTCTGAGCGGGAATAACTCAGTGGTAGAGTGCAACCTTGCCAAGGTTGAAGTCGCGGGTTCAAATCCCGTTTCCCGCTCCATTTTTTTTGGCGGCATAGCCAAGTGGTAAGGCAACGGTCTGCAAAATCGTTATTCTCCGGTTCAAATCCGGATGCCGCCTCCACATTAAATCAAAAAGTTAAGGGCTGAATTTCATTCAGCCCTTTTTCTTTGGGTCGGTCAAGGTTATTTTCTTGAGAGACTAAGTGGACGTGGGGCGACTGATCAAAACATCAGTTGCCGTAAAAATGATATAATCCGCCGTTTTTTCAGCAGACTGGCCGAAAAGATCTTCCATCCGGATCGATTCAAGGTGGGTGTCGTTCCACAAAACACTGGTTTCCTGAACAATGTTCTTGATCCGTTCGTATTTTCCGCCAAGAGCCTTGATTTTCACAGACAGCGACACCTGTTCTTTGAAGTCAATGTGAAGCAGCATCAGGTTGCTGATGCTGCTAGCGGATGTGGCGGAGTAAATCGGGATGATGATGATATTGCGGTCGTCGTTGCGGCCCCTACCGATAAAAACATTTCCTTCCCGCACGATGATGCGTTTGGTGCCCCGAAGCTGCGAATCGATTTCAACCCTTGACGTCAATGCAGCAATCGAACCGGTTTTCTGTTGAACCGTAATCGTGGTTCGATCGGTGATTTCGCCCAGCACATTCAGGCCGTCAATACCATATAGAATCAACCCATTTATTTTCAATACAATTTCTTGAAGATTTTTCAATACCCGGATGTTGCTGCTGGTCAATTGTGAAATGCCGAAACCGTTTTGCTCCAGTATGTCAAAAATAATTCCTTCGATTTTCTCGATGATCCGGCTGGTGCCGACGGTAACGGTTTTGGCCTGGTGTTTGATGGCATCGATGGGTCTGGCCATATAATTGATGGCTTCTCCCAGGGATTCGAACAAGGAACTCAGCATATGCTGGGCTGTTCCTTTTTTACCGAAATCAAGTTCAAAGTCTGCAACCGGAAGTCTTCCGGACAGATATTTCAACAAGATGGACAAATCGGAGCCGGCCTGATAGCCCATCGTGGTGCAAAGGCCTTTTTGTTCATTATTTTTCTTCAACAGATAATAGAATTCAGCGACTTTTTCCCGAAAAGGCCTTTCCAGAATCAGCTCATAGACATCCATCCCATCCTGAATATATCGATCCACCGTTTGCTGCAGGTCTTCACGGAAATCATACAGGAGCTTGGAGCCATCATTGATCGCCAAGGCCGCATAATATCCCCAGATATGGCCGACCAGGGTGTTGACGATGGGCGACAGATGCTGAGGAACGGCTGGCACATGGAACACGTCATCTGCATACGGAGCAAAACGATCTTCGCCTTCATCGGCAATCACCAGCACCGCAGACTTATGCGCCTTGAAAATCGCCGTATCCTTGATCACATCGCCGATGACAACCCCCCGTGTGCCGGCGGCGCAAACTATGATAAGCGGCTCTGAAGACAGATCGATGTGTTTTTTATCCTCGACAAAATCAGATGATATGGTTTTGTAGCAGAGTTCGCTAAGTTTGATCCGGATTTCATCTGCGGAAGACTTATTGGGACCGCTTCCGACCACTGCCCAGTAAGTGCGTTTCTGAGCCAGCCGGCCGGCGGATTCTCGAATGCCGGGTTGAAGCAAGAGAATCCGGCGCATCTGCTGCGGAAGTTTCAACAGGAAGTGAAGTTCTTCAGCGATAAACTCCGGCGACCTTTTTCCCTGAAGATCAGCCAGATACAGCCCCATCAGCGCACCAGCGACGATCTGGGAATAGAAGGCTTTGGTCGATGCCACAGACATTTCGATATCCCGTCCGCTGCTGGTATACATCACCCCCTGAACCTTGAAGGTAATATCCGAATCCCGGCGGTTGACGATGGCAAGGGTCGCAGCACCCCGTTCCCGTACCATGTCCACGGTGCGGTTGGTATCGGCCGTGGTTCCGGACTGGGTGATGGCAATCACCAGGGCGTCGCGCATGTTGCCGGAAGTTCCCGGACTGGAAAGCTTGAATCCGCTCAGCTCAGAGGCTTTCATGGCCACTATCTGAATCGTTGGATCATCTAAATAATAATTTAAAATATCCGCACAGGCTTGGGCTGCAATACCGGCAGTGCCCTGGCCGATAAAAAAAATTCGTCGGATGGACTGTTGTGCAAAAGCCATCCGGATCTCCGGCGGAATAACATTATCGCCAAGCACAACAGCAGGCATATTGGTATCCGGATGCACCCGCCAACGATTCACCAGGGTTTTCTCGACAGATGCCGGCGCTTCAGAAATTTCCTTGAGGAAATAGTGGGGAAACGTTTGACGGTCAATGTCCCGGGACGTGATCTGCGTGGTTTTGATATCCGACTCACGCAGAACGATCGGCGCCCCATTATAATACATGGCCTTGATTCCGGAAACGGACCCACCGGAATCCTGATCCAGAATGAAAATCTGGCCCTGGGTTTTTCCCTCTGGTCCATCGACAACCTTTTCCCCGTCCATTTTCACGAATCGATCGGTTTCCTCAACAAAACCATACACTTCCGAAACCGGAATATAGTACTCTTTCCCAAGGCCCACGAATATCGTCTGGCCGCTGCCTTTCTGTGCCAGAAACAGCTTTCCGGGAGCCAGATCCGATGTCATAAAAATGGCATGAGATCCTTTGAACGAATTGACAGCCTGCCGGAATGCCTCTTCAATATTCAGCCCGCTTTGCACGAACTTGTGGATCTGAAGCGGAATGATTTTGGTATCCGTGGTAATGTCGGCGGAAATCTGAATCCCATTCTGCTCAAAAGTGGCCTTCAGTTCCTGATAATTGTCGATATCTCCGTTCAGAGCGGCCTGAATGATGCCGACGTCACCAAAGCTGATTGATGATGACAGGTTATCCACAGGATGACAGTTGGCAGGCGTTATGGCGCCTACCGACGCCCAGCGGGTATGGGCAAACACCATCAGGGAACTGCAATGAATATCCGCAATAAGATGAAGCAGCTCATCCTCGCATACCTGTTGACGGATGAACGCGATGTTATCCCCAAGTCGACCGACTTCCGCCGCCACTTTGTATGTCAAGACCATCGCAGCGCAGACCGATCTGCCCTCCTGGCAGGACTCCCGCAGGCTGATTCCCCGGTTCAGCAGGACTTCCTGATTGGTACGACTCGACAGTTCGCCGGACAATCCCCGAGCTTCAACAGCGCACTGAAACCGCTCATATTCCATGCCTTCCAACATAAACACCAAGGACATTCCGGCAGAATCACGGCCCCGGACTTCCAGGCGATCGATGCTGTTGAGGACGGTGTTGATCTTTTTAAAAACGCTGACCACACTCAGGGACGGCAGGTTTTTCCCCGGATGAACCAGTTCCCGAATCCGGTCGATGTTTTCCAGTATCTCGGATTTCAGACACCACACAACATCTTTGAGAATTTCAATCCGCTGAATCATGATATCGATGTCAGCGGTCGACAGGTGGCCCATGTTCCGATCGAGTGCAGCCGTTTCAGTTTGAATCAGGGTGTTGAGGCGCCCTGAAATCTCAGAGAGGATTTGTTGCCAGTTTGGATCGGCATAGACGGCATAAAAAGACGGAGTTCTTTTCAGCGATTGGACTTGATCGCGCAGCGACAGGGCAACCGAATCCCCTCCGAGATAGTGATCCATCAGAGGCGACGCCGATTTTTTGCACGCCACATACCCGCCGGCTTCCCCATCCGACAACGTTTTTCTCAGGCCATCCGCCAGCAGGCCCGCCGACAAATCCGATGCATCCGCCTTGCCGGGTTTAAAGGAAACAAGGCCAGAAAGACCGCAGCATAAAAATGCGGAACAGCAGGGGAAGAAAATAATCGATCGATCCGGCACGGCAGCCGGATGCCGTCCGACATAAACGTTTGAAAACATGACAAAAGCAGCACGTTGCATAAAGGCGCATACGGAAGTCATTAAAAAATGTAATAATAACATGGCTCACCTTTGAGTTGGTATCCAAGCGGCTAAAAATCACACCGACACTTCAGGACTGAAAATTGATCGATATCTTTTTAAGCAACTCTAAACATATCATTCATGATTCATATGGCAAATTATTTCATGTGAGTTGCCTTACATCCTGAGATACAGTTCCCGAATCCGCTCCCGCGTCATGACCGTTTTCCAGTCTTTTCCCAAGGCGTTTTCCCAGAGCGGTTCAAGCACCAAGGCGACATCGATCATTTTTTCGATTCGGTGGTTTTCCATGCCGGATACCAGATTTCGGGGAAGAGAAACCCCTTGATTGGCCATCATCTGGCGGAATTCCATCACACCATCCGGGTAAAATTCTTCCAGGTAATCGAACGCCACGCTATTACCGATACCGTGGTGAAGGCCCAGAACGAAGGACAGGCCATAGGACAGCGCATGACAGACACCGACCTGGGAATAGGCGATGCTCATGCCGCCGAAATAAGAGGCGATCATAAGCTTGTCATCACTGTCTGGGCCCGGCTGGAGGAATACATCCTGACACAGAGCCATGGCCTTTTCGCCATAGGACTGACTGAATGTGTTCAGATAGGTTCCGCAGAGCGATTCCACGCAGTGGATATAACAGTCCATGCCTGTATAAAAACGTTGTTCCTTGGGTGCACCAGCAATCAGCTCCGGATCCAGAACGATCTGGTCAAATACCGTATAGTCCGAATTGATTCCCAGTTTTTTCTGAGGACCGGTCAACACCGTGGTTCGGGATACTTCGGCGCCTGTTCCGGACAGGGTTGGAATACCAACATGATATACGGCCGGACTGCCAATCAGATCCCATCCCTGATATTCGGCGGCAGAGCCGGGATTGACCAGCATCAGGGAAACGGCCTTGGCCAAATCCATGGTGCTGCCACCGCCGATTCCGATGACGCCATCCGGCGGATATGTGGAAAATTCTTTCACCTGCCGCGTCAGGCTGTCCACATATCCGGTTTTGGGCTCATCCGTTACGTTGACCCAGAGCAGCATATCGGATGCATGCCGGGGGATACGATTCTTCAAGGCGTGATTCGTGAACACATCATCCACCAGAAACACCATGCAACCGTTCTTGCGTTTCTGAGACAAAATCTCATCCAACTGGTCAAAACACCCTCGACCGAATATGACCTGCGGCACCACTTTAAAATTACGAAATTTCATTTGAATTATCTCCGATCATTCATGACTTTTTCAATGATTCCAACCCGTTTTTCAAGCATTTCCGGCGTCCAGGACAGCTTGATCTGAAGCGACAGGGTGCGGCTCATGATATGGTCCGACTGAGGAAGATGAACCCTGGAATAATCCGGGTACGCTGTCTGCAAATGAAAGGGAAGATTGGATAGAGATTTCAACTGCTTGAAATGATCCCACTTACGCAGATAATGCCAGTTGTTGTCGTACCAGTAAAAACACCCATCCATTCCGGCAGCACCCAGATCGCGGGCAACCTGCCTTGCATGATCCGCATCCTCAAGGAAAAAAGACAGGAATGTGGCGGAGTCACCGGCCTCATCCGGTATCACCCGGAAAGAAACATTGGGATAGCTGGCGAGGGCTTGTTTCAGAATCTGTTTATGCGCCCGCTGCCTGGCAAGAATCACATCGAGCTTGCGGAGCTGGGCCACCCCGACAGCGGCATTCAGCTCGCTGATCCGGTAATTCATGCCGAGAAACGGGTGGCCTTCAATACCCCGGTCGGCTCCAACGTGGTCGTGACCGTGATCGGCATAAGCCTGTGCGTTGAAATAAATCATCTGATCCGAAGTCACCACTGCCCCGCCCTCGCCGCAGGTAACGGTTTTGACCGGATCAAAGGAAAAACATCCGGCATGCCCGAACGTACCGGCAGATCTTCCCTGGCAGGATGCGCCCAGAGACTGGCAGGCATCCTCGATCAACACCAGATTGTTTTCGTCGCAGATCGTTTTCAGTTCTTCAATCCGCGCCATGGCGCCACACATGTGAACCGGCATGATAGCGCGGGTTTGCGGTGTAATGGCGGCCAGCACCGACAGGGGATCAAGGCACAGCGTTTCATCGATTTCAGCAAAAACCGGAATGACGCCTGCTGTCAGCAAGGCTTCGACGGAAGCCACGAATGTAAACGGCGGCACGATGACTTCATCCCCGGCGCCAACGCCGCAGGCGGCCAGGGCGATACTGAGAGCAGCCGTCCCGCTGGAACAAAGGTGCGCGAAACCGGCACCCAATCGCTTTGCCAGTTCTTCCTCGAACGTCCTGGCTTTCCAATGGCCTTTTCGAGCCCCGTCAAATCCGTAGCGGAACAAAACCCCTGTATCCAGAACATCCTGCACTTCTTTTCGTTCTTCATCCCCAAACCATTCAAACCCCGGCATGAAACTCTCCTCCGATTCATGTGTTGACGGCTTTTTCAGCCGCGATCTTTCTGCTTCTGCTTTTGCTCTGCAGCAGCAAAATAATTTGAAAAATACTGTTTCATCAGAATTCGGGCATAATAACCGGAACGGGTTCCGATGTATTTTTCATGCGCCACCACCACGGAAACCACCACTTTCTGTCCGCTGGCGCGATCCCAGGCAAATCCGACAAACCAGTCGAAATGCGCTTCATGGGTCTGGTTGTCCATCGACCCGGTTTTCCCGCCGATCTCGAGACGCGACAGGATGCTGTCTTTTTGATATTCCCTGAAAGCTTTTCTTCCGGTACCGGAATTTACCGTGGCCTCCATCATATGCGTCAGGGTATCGGCGGATTTTGCCGAAATCGCCTGTTTCATCGGTTCAACGCGGTTCTGATAGAGCGGATGACCTTTATTATCCGAAATTGTATCGATGATGGTGGGTTCGATCATGGCCCCCTGATTCAGGATGGCGGCGCCGATCATCGCTCCGTGAAGCGGCGATATCAAGGTGGTGCGGTTATAACCGCTGGCGATTTCAGCCAGTGGGTAGGGCGCGTCTTCAACAGACAGCTCACTGGCATCGATAGGCGCTTCAAAATCGATAGCCTGATTGAATCCAAAAGCTGCAGCGAATTGTTCGATGCCCATTTTACCGAGCAAATGGGCGCCAATTTTACCAAAAACCGCATTGACCGATTGGGCGAAAGAATCCCTTAACGTGATGGTTTGTGCATATCTGGTATATTTATCGGTCAACTGGGATTTATAAAGCGTATGCTTGCCGCCGGTAAATGAAAGCGGCGATCCTTGATTCAAGCCGCATTTTTCAACAGCAGCGGCGGCGGTAATGATCTTGAAGATGCTGGCTGCCGGAAAAATGCTGTCCAGGCATGGATTGTTGGCGGGGTTCACCCGGTCGAATCCGACCATGGACAGAATTCTGCCGGTTGAAGGATCGATAGCCACAATGCCGACATGACGGGCGTTTGCAGTATTCAGGTTCTTCAACATAAACTGCTGCAGGGGCATATCCAACGTCGTGACCACACGATAGGTGCGCCCGTCAACATCGGTGTCAAAGCTTTTTTGTGTCAGATTGACAAATGAATTTCCATTCAAAAACGCCTGCACATCTTTTTTCTCGATCTGTTTTTCGCTTCTGGGCGCCACGACAGGCTCAATCGGTTGAATCTTCTCCGGCACCCGAAAATAGCTGAATACACTGGATAAATCGCTGGTGCTCTCAATTACCCAGAACCCGATAACGACTAAAATCGTGAAAACAGCAGCACAGCGGTACATCCGTCTGGTTCGCCGCCTGGCGGCGGCGATTCGATTCAATCGCGTCTGATAGTCACGCCAATCCAGTCGAACAACGGGTTCGCCTATCGAGAATCTATCGTCCATTACTTCCTCGATGATCACATCCTGATATTACAACTTATTCCTCGAAACCGCCGTTATGACAACGCCGTGCCCGGCTTGACAACGCCATCCAGGGTGGCGACCGTACAACGATTATCATCCACCGCAGCCAGGAGCATTCCCTGAGACAAAATGCCCATCAGTTTGGCCGGCTGGAGATTGGCCAGCACAATCACTTGTTTGCCCACGAGACTTTCCGGGGAATATGATCCGGCAATGCCTGCCACGATCGTCCGGATTTCTCCAAGATCAACTTCAAGTTTGAGAAGTTTTTTTGCTTTGGGTACTGCTTCGGCCTTGACGATGCGGCCGACGCGCAGGTCCACCTTTTTAAACTCCTCCAGGCTGATTTCTGGTTTAAAAATCGGCCGAACCGGCGGTGGGGGAGCTGCATCGCCGGATTCGTCATCTTTTTTGTTGACATCGATTCGGGGAAAGAGCGTGACGGATTTGGGAATCACCGTACCGGCAGCCAATCCGCCCCACTGAGATAGTAATGACAGGCGGTAGAAGGACTTTCCGGAATCCTGCCCGAGATGACGCTGCATGGAAGCCGCTGTTTCCGGCATGATCGGATAAATAAGTCCTGAAATGATGCGAAGTCCTTCAAGAAGATTGTACATAACCGTTTCAAGCTGCTTGGCGGTGGATTTGGATTTGGCCAGTACCCAGGGAGTGGTGACATCGATATATTTGTTCATCTGGCTGATGAATTCCCAAACCGCCACCAGCGCCCTGTGAAACATGAATCCGGCCATGCCGGTTTCGAATTCGCGAACGGCAACGGCCGCATCCGACCGAAGCCCCTGCGTGAGCAGTGGATCTCCATGGAGGTCCGGCGCCGGTACAACCCCCTTGAAATATTTATGAGCCATGGCCGTCACCCGCGAGAAGAGATTTCCGAGATCATTGGCAAGATCGGCATTGATTCTTCCCACCAGCGCCGTTTCACTGAAACCGGAATCCAGACCAAAGACCATTTCCCGTATCAAAAAATACCGGAATGCATCCAGCCCGTAAACATTTTTCAGATCTAAGGGCTCGATCACATTTCCCAAGCTTTTGGACATTTTACTCTGATCCACATTCCAGTATCCGTGGACATTCAAATGCTGATATATCGGGATACCGGCAGCCTTGAGCATGATCGGCCAGTAGATTCCGTGAGGCTTCAAAATGTCCTTGGCCACGATGTGCTGAACCTGAGGCCAAAATTTCTTGAACAACGCGCCTTCCGGATAGCCCAGCGCCGAAACGTAATTCAGAAGCGCATCGAACCAGACATACGTGACATAGTTATCATCGAAGGGCAGTGAAATTCCCCATTCCAACCGGCTCTTCGGCCGCGAAATACACAGATCTTCGAGGGGTTCTTTCAAAAATGAAAGAACTTCGTTCCGATATCGCTCCGGCCGGATAAAATCCGGATGAGTCTCGATATATTCAATCAGCCAGTCCTGATAGCGGCTCATCCGGAAAAAATAATTGGATTCCTTGATGATCTCCGGAGGGGTTTCATGATCCGGACATTTTCCATCCACCAGCTCGCGATCGACATAGAACCGCTCGCATCCAAAACAGTACAGCCCTTCATACTCACTGTAGTAGATATCGCCGGCATCGTATATTTTTTGCAGAATCTGTTTGACAACCGCGATGTGCGCGGGATCCGTGGTTCGGATAAACGCCGAATTGTCGATGTTGAGCTGGGGCCACAGCCTCCTGAAAAGCTCGCTGACGCCATCTGCATAAATCCGGGGACTCAGATTTTCCTTTTTGGCCGCTCGAACGATTTTATCTCCATGTTCATCGGTTCCGGTCAGAAAAAAAACATCGCGATCCATCATCCGGGCAAAACGGCCGGCGACATCGGCGACAATTGTCGTGTAGGCATGGCCCAGATGAGGTCTGGCATTCACATAATAAATGGGAGTGGTAATATAGAAAGGGTTACACATCTGCGCGTTCCTCTTGACTTTCCGTTACGATTTCATCGACTCCGATTTCAATCTCGGTTCCATCTTCCAACCGGACAGCGATTCGATAACAGATAGGATTGTGCCGGATGACTTTCGCCATGCCTTTTTGCGTCGTAACGGTTTTGCCGATTTTCGGCAGTTCGGAACGAAGTGCACGATAGGTTTCGAACTCATAGGTCAGACAACACATCAATCTGCCGCACTGGCCGGATATTTTGGTAGGATTCAACGATAGACACTGTTCCTTGGCCATACGGATGGAAACCGGCCCGAATTTATCCAGAAATGTCGAGCAGCAAATCTCGCGGCCGCACCTGCCGATCCCGCCGCACAGCTTGGCCTGATTGCGAATGCCGACCTGACGCATTTCAATCCGGACACCAAGCTCTTTAACCAGCATTTTGACAAGCTGTCGGAAATCGACGCGGCTTTCGGAAGTGAAAAAAAAGGTAAGCTTGCTGCCGTCAAATGCGTTTTCAACCGCAAACAGATTCATACTCAGCCCCAATTTCTTGATGCAGGACTGGCAATAGACCATGGCTTTTTTTTCGGTTTCCAGATTAATCTCCGCCTGCAACAGATCTTCTTCAGTGGCCAGACGAAATACTTTCTTGAACACCTGGCCTTCCGGCTGATTGTCGACTGCCGACGGCGGAACAGCCACAAATCCCAGACACAATCCCTGCTTGGTCTCGACAATGACGGCATCTGCCTGCCGCAGAACGAAAATTCCCGGGTCAAAATCATAGACTTTGCCGGCCGGCTTGAAGCGAATACCTACTTTTTTGCCCATGATATCATCTCTCTGTAAGCCTGTTGTCAAAGCTGCCGCCGGATCAACAGCAGTAGATGATCCATGGACAGACGGACATTCGTTTTTGCCTCGACATGGGCTCTGGCTGTTTTAATCGCATTGACACTGTGAATCAATTCGTTCGTCGTATAGCGGCCGGATACCTGCCGAACCAGATCCAGTCGATCCAGATTCATGACTTTGGCAGGATCGCGGGTAACGATCAGAAGATCTCTGAACCAACAGAACATGATTTCAAAAACATCAGAGAGAGTTTCCCGATTTTTGGACAATTTCTCCGACAAGGCCAGAACGACATGAAGCGGACTGCTATCCAGTCGGCCAAGTTCAGCGATCAACCAGTCTCTTCGGCTCATCCAGGCGGAATGTTTCATTGCCAGCGCCCTTGAAAAACTGCCACCGGCAAGGGCGGCAACCGTCGACGCCTCATCCATACCGAATCCATGATACTGAATCAGTGCTTCAGAAAGCGATGTGCGGGCAATCGGGTTGAACCGGATATGCTGGCATCTG
The DNA here is from genome assembly GCA_903953895.1 of uncultured Desulfobacteraceae bacterium. GTDB lineage: Bacteria > Desulfobacterota > Desulfobacteria > Desulfobacterales > Desulfatirhabdiaceae > RAAP-1. Next base: position 31,536 of record CAJBLH010000081.1, read on the forward strand.
GAAACGATGGTCGGCAACAGATCGGAAGACTGCCCGGCGGTAAGAATCAATAGGGTCTGTTCCGGCGGCTCCTCCAGCATCTTCAGCAGTGCATTGCCCGCTGAAGGATTCATCAAATGCGCATCGACAAGGATGGCGATGCGCATATCCCCTTCAAAGGGTTTCATCGACAGGATATGGCACAGATGGCGGATTTGAGCGATTTTAATCACCCCGCCGTCCGGAAGTACCACTGCGATGTCCGGATGGGTTCCTTCTTCAATTCGTGAACACGGACCGCACTGTCCGCAGGGGCGCTCGTTGGATTTCCCGGACAATCCGCCCGGCTGTTTCAGCACCCGATAACCCACGCAGTTGACAGCCATGGCCAGCCGGACAGCGGCGGTCCGTTTTCCGACCCCGTCTATGCCTGTAAACAGCAATGCATGCGGCATGCGACCGGTTTTCAGAATCTGGAGCAGGGACCTGATCGCAGGGTCTTGGCCGACAATGGCTGCAAAACCAGATGAAAGCCTAATAATTCACCCGTTCTTTCAGTTCTTTGCCGGATTTGAAAAAAGGCAGTTTTTTCGGCTTGATCACCACTTTTTCGCCGGTTTTGGGATTTCGGCCCGTATAACTTTTATACTCTTTGACATAAAAACTGCACAGCCCCCGTATCTCTACGCGATCGCCGCCAGCAAGGGTATCCGCCATGTTGTCGAAGAACACCTCGACAACTCTTGCCGCTTCCGATTTCGAAATATCCGTCTTGGCTTTCAGCGCAGAGATTAATTCCAGTTTATTCATTGCTCCTCCTTGAGTCCTCAATCAATCAGATGATATCCTATTAGATTTATAAAACATATTGAGATAACAAGTCAAGCGGTTATCAAAAGGTCATCGTGAATCACCTCGATATCATCCTCGCTGACATCCACTGCAGCATATTGCCCAAGAGCCTCGATGTTGACCAGCACCCTTCCCTTACCGCGATAGCGAACAAACACGCCCGTAACACCGGCAAAAGGCCCGATTATCACCATGACCCGATCCCCCTGTTTAAATTCCGAACCGGTCAAAATTTCCTGGTTGCCCTGAACCATTATTTTCAACGATTCAATGGATTCACGGGAAATCGGCACTGGCCCCTGACGGTTTCCCACCATTTTGACCACACCGATGGTCTTGACAATATCCAGATGGTCATAAGGATCGAGGCTGGTTTTTACAAAAAGATAGCCAGGAAACAGCGGTACTTGAATCATTTTTTTTCGGTCGACCCGTTTGCTTCGCACCGTGATTCTAGGCAGAAAGACTTCGATCTCTTTTCTCGCCAATCCGTCCAGCACCACATTTTCAAACCGGCTTCGGGTATGAAGGGCGTACCAGTTCTTGGGAAGGCCGGAAACGGTCATTCTATCAAACCACTGCAGGGTGAAGTTTATTGCGAACCGCCTGCATGATCATATGCACCACGATCATGTGCATATCCTCGATTTTCTGCATGTCATCCACGGGCACAATCCAGGCGATGTCCGCAATCGACGCCAGTTTACCGCCTGAAAAACCCGAAAGGCCAATGGTCGCCCCCTCGTGCATTCTGGCATATTCGATGGCCCGCAGCACATTGGGGGAATTGCCGCTTCCCGATATTCCGATCACCAGATCGCCGGGCAGAAAAAAATTCTTCAATTGTTCGACAAATACCGCATCATAGGACATATCATTGGCAAGGGCAAGCAGGGTGGGCAGGTTGTCATTCAAGCAGATCATCTTGAATTTTTTATTCAGGTCCATGCAGCATCCCTTGTTGATATCGCAGGTAAAATGGGAAGCTGTCGCACCACTGCCACCATTTCCCATCACAAAAATTCGACGTTCGGAATCATAGGCATCCAGAATTTTTTCAACAATTTGCTGAAAATTGCGGGTATCGAATTTCTCGATCAGAGATTTGATTCCGGAAAGGTAATCGGCTGCAAAATCGCTTATATTCATCTTATTTTTCGATCCATTTCGATTTTTGATTTCACCGCAAAGACGCAAAGAGCGCAAAGATAAAAACCGGTTTCATTTGATTCTCTTTGCGAACTTTGCGTCTTTGCGGTGAATATAAACTTAATCAATTAAAATTATGGGCCAAACAATAACCAAAGCCGGAACTCAAGCGCCTGAAACCGGCCATTCTTTCAGCGCCAGCCGATAAGATTCGATGGCGCCGATATCCCGCAGATATTCGGTGATCGGATACCCGTACATCCTGCCTATCAGAAGCGGCAAAACATGGTGGCCGATATCCAGAACGGACCCAGGCTCGGACAGAGGCTTCGGAAAACATCCGAAGATTTCCCGTGACGCCATATAAATGCCGGCATTGGCCAAATCGCTTTTGGGTTTTTCCGGTTTTTCGGTAAACGCCGTGATTCTCTGATCCGCATCCAGTTCGGCAATGCCGCAGGATGACGGGTTGGGCGCATGAAACAGGCCCATCGTCAAGATGCCGTTTTTTTTCCGGCAGTGCTGATGAAATGCTCCAAATCGGTTCAAGTTGATGTTCGTCAGATTATCGGCGTAAATGATCATGAAATCGGCTTCGCTGTCAACAAAATCCCGGCGGTGCAGGATGGTTCCGGCACTTCCCAGAAGTCGGGGTTCATAGCTGAGAACGATATGGATATCCCGGCGGTGGGAATAGTCGCGAACAAAGGCTTCCACCTGATCAGCATGATGATGGGTATTGATCAGCACCTCCCGGATGTGTTGCTGCCTGAGATGATCAAGCCATATCTCCAGAAGCGGCTTTCCGTGAACAGGGATCAAGCATTTGGGCATTGAATCCGTATAGGGCCTGAGCCGTGTTCCTTTTCCGGCGGCCAGTAAAAAAGCTTTCATCACGAAATCCCTATTCAGCCTTACGAATGACCTGCAGATGTTTCATGTGTTTTTCAGCATAATCCAGAATGTCTGCTTTGTTATCCTGAAGCATGAGATACGCCCAGTAATCGCGAATACTGTCTTCAACCGGATGGGTGGGTTTCCACCCCAGTGCTTGAAGTTTCTGCGTATCCGAAAAAATATGGCGGGTATCGCCATACCGGTAGTATCCGGACATCACCGGGGAACAGTTCCGGTTGACGATATGCTGCATGGTCTGGTAAAAGTCAAGAACCGTCCAGGCCTGATTGCCGCCGATATTGAATACTTGGTAATCGGCCCGAGTGCTTTCCAGCACCAGCAGATTGGCGGCCACCACATCGTGGATATTGACAAAATCGCGGATCTGCCTGCCGTCTTCAAAAATCGTCGGCTGCCTGCCCAGCATCAGGCTGAGGGAAAATATCCTCATCGCACCGGAATAGGCATTGTAAAAAGACTGACGCGGCCCCTGAACAATGGAATAGCGCATCACGGTCGATGGAATGCTGTAACGAGACCCCAGGTGGATGGCGATCTGTTCCTGCGAATTTTTGGAAATCGCATACGGATTACACGGATGAATCACGGATTCATCCGACGGCATCCACGCCAGCGGCTGATCGCATTGCAGGCAAGAATGGTCCCACTTTCCCTGAGACAACTGGGCGTCCAGTCGAATACTGGGAAATACATCCGTTCCACAGGAATCACACCGATAACGGCCTTCTCCCATAACAGCCTGACTGGCCGCCACAATCACCTTCTGAATTCGGGAGCCCATTCCGGTTTCAACCAGAATTTCGTAAATCAGCGCGGTGGAAACGGCATTAATCCGGAAAAACGTTGAAAAATCAGTTAGATAATCCTGATAGGCGGCAAAATGATAGACCGCATCCACGCCCTCCAGCGCAACGGAAAGTGTCTGCCTGTCGCAGACATCGCCCTCGATAAATTCAGCTTCCGGATGTAAATATTCCGGCTTTCCTTTCGGGTGAATCGTCCGCTGCAGGCTGTCCAGTATCCGCACCCGATGGCCCCCGGCGATCAGGGCATCGGCCGTATGCGATCCAATGAAACCGGCTCCGCCGGTAATGAGGATATTCATATATCTCCTAAAGTAATCAGTGGTCGGTAGACTATAATCTACCATCCATCATCCGCCCTCCGCCCTATTTGCTGGAGTAGGATGTATCGTCAAAAATGACTTTGCTGCCGCTTTCTTCAATCATGAACGGCAGTTCGCGATAAGCATTCATGGATTCAAATACATGGTTCTGCCGCTCCCTGGGAACGATCAGCAACAGAAACCCTCCCCCGCCGGCCCCGGCGACTTTGCCGGCCAGTGCGCCTGCCGACAATGCGGTTTCATACATGATCTGAATGGCGGAGGTGGATATCCCGGCCGCCATGGTCTGTTTCAACTCCCAGTTCTGCGCCAGCAACCGGCCGCAGACATGGATGTCGGCTTTTTTCATGGCGTCGGTAAACGGATCGACGAGAGCAACCATCGCATCCATGGTGCGCTGCTTGCCCGGCTGAATGAAATTGGCTTTCTGCTGGGCTAAAATTGCATCCGCACTCCGGGTGATGCCGGTATAATACAGCAGCAAAGACGAAGCGAATTTACGCTTGTCTGCACTTTTGATGGTAACCGGCTCTCTTTCTGTCGTATCGTCGGCATGGAAAATGAATTTGTTGACCCCGCCATAGGCCGCAGCATACTGGTCTTGCCTGCCGATGGGTTTGCCCAGAATGTCGATCTCGATTTGACAGGCCTGCCGGGCCAACTGTTCAGCAGTAACCAGAATATTTCGATATGCATACAAAGCATGAAGCAGGGCTACGGTAATGGAGCTCGAGCTTCCCAGCCCTGATCCGGTTGAAGGAATGTCCGCCAGTGTCGTGATCTCGATGCCGTGCGTTACGCCGGTTAGTTTCATGGCTTCCCGAACCAGATCATGCCGGATATCCGATACCGTCTCGACACATTCTTTTTTGGAATAATTAATATAAATCAAATCATCGAAACGTTCCTTGATGATAGCATAGACGAATTTATCGATCGCCGTGCAGATCACCTTTCCGGATTTTTGCCGATAATAGTCCTTGATATCCGATCCGCCGCCGACAAAACTGAGCCGGAGAGGGGTTTTAACAATCACCATGATCATGCTCCACTAAATACGGATTTATCTGGATACGGATTAATCTGTTGACTTCATTGAGATCGAATCACCTGATAAGGCATATCGAACATCGAATTCCGGCCTCCGGTGTCACTGAAATTCGAGGAACCGCCGCCGAATCCACCAAGGCCAGAGAGATTGATGAGAAAGATATATTTGCGATCATCCACTTCATCGATATAGCGAACATCCACAGACCAGCACTGAGACTGGTATCTCATACCGACTCCGGATTGAATCCGCGTACTGTCCCGGACGTTCTGCTCGTAATCCGTATAAGCCTGAATACGGTCGGTCAGGGCAACCAATAAATTGGTATAGACAGACTCGATCTCCTTGTTTTCATAGCGATATTCAGCGAAAACGCGGTCCCCCCGGATATCCGATATCATGGTGCCGACATTCCTGGATTTAAATGCACTGTCATCATATGACCACTCGGCATCTGCCTGGAATCCCAGAAACCGGTAAGGCTCAAGTTGAATTTCGCCGTACAGGGGTACCCATGGCTTGGGATCGATTTGATCCGGCTGATGAATGTCGTAATCCTGCTCGATCAGAAAACGCAGGAATTCTCTGTAGGAATAAGGGGGCAAAGACCCGGCACCTCTATCCGCAATATCTTCAAGAGGTTTAAGCTTGGAAATGAAGGTGTTGGTCAGCGAAAAAGAGACCTGATTCTGTTCCTGAATCCGGTCTAACTGATCAAAATACGGATAGGCGCTCTGGCTGTATTCCGGGATGAAACGGTAGCCGATTTTTGGCATGACGGTGTGCTTGATCCGATCGACACTCTCCCCGTTGACGTGAAATACGTTAAACAGTTCACTGGACAGATTCATATCGACATCATACATGCTTCGACTCTGAGATGTGCCGGCTTCACTCGGGCCGTTCTCGTTGTTTTCAGAATACCAGGCGGTTTCCCGAAGACCGACGGACGGCTCAACAGTGAAATACTGCTGATACCGCCAGGGGTAAGACAATCTAGGATACAGATCGGCCCGCTGTCCCTTTACGCCATCCTTTCTGTAAAAATTGGCCATTTCCGTATTGAAACCGGCAAAAAACGGCGTTTGAAACAGATATTTTTTCGAGCCGAAAAATTGAACGACCGGCAGTCTCTGAAGACTGTCATCCGGGCCGCCCGTCTGACGGGCGATGACATCATCATACCAGCGGGTTTCGGCATTCATGGAATAGCCGGACCAGTATTTGTTGACAATCAGGCGGTTGACCCGGACCGGATCATTATAATCATCCAGATCCCTTCCAAAATGTTTATAAAAATTCATATTGGTGTCATTATATCCTAGATACATGTTCTGAAAGTCTCGAAGATAGTCCTGATCGCTGACAACATCGATATCGAGCTTGGCGGAAAATCCGGAAGAAAACGCCTGGTTGTGTTTCATCCTGAACCAGTACCGGTCCAGATTGGTGCGCAGAACATCGTCATCGGTATATCCCCATGATCCCGTTCCATCATCGACCTGCCGGTCGCGCAGATAATCCGCCATGGCGATTCCCTTTGTCTTGGCATCCAGCACATATCGGTATTCGATACCGTATTTTTCGCCACGGTTGGCAAGCGTTCCGACGGAAATCGTGGCATCGGACTGATCATTGATGGCCCAATAAAACGGCTGGCTGTACTGGAAACCGTTTCGCTCCGAATACCCGAGTTCGGGAACCAGAAGTCCGGATTGCCGCTGCGTTTGCGCCGGAAAGATCAGGTAGGGCGAATACAGCACCGGCACCTTTTTAGCCCACAAAGCGGCATGATGAACCGTACCGTAGCCTTCGATGGTAACGGACATGTTTTTACCCGTAATCTTCCAGTCCGGCACATCCCCATCGCAGGATGACACGCTGGCAGTATCGGCGGAATAAGTCTTTTCACCGACTTTTTCAAGTTTGTCTCCGCGGATGTAAAAATGATTTTCTTTGATAAAAATCGTGCCTTCGTATAATGTTCCGATCTCGGAAGCCAGATTCATTTCCAGGCTGGAGCCTGTCAATACATCCTCACCGGCCGTCATCATCACATGACCTCTGGCGTAAGCCACCATGGTTCGGTGATCAAACCGAACATAATCGGCGGACAATTGCCGGGCTTCTTTACGGATCAGTACATTGCCATTGGCGATGTACTGGTCGGCCTGCTGATCATGGGAAATTTCGTCCGCCGTAATGTGCCAGGGCGTGTCTGGGGAATCCTGGCCGGCTGAGGCATTCGAAAATGCATGGGCAGCGACTGGGCTCAGAAAGAGAAGGCAACAGATCATCATCACATATAAAATAAAACGGTTCATGTGTACGCAATGATCCGATGGAATAGGGATAAGATACGGTGAGCGGTCATAACCAGCCACAGCGGCGCCCTCCCCCGGCATTCTCCCGAACGCAGAGGGGGTTGAATGAAAACGTTGATTGCAGCAATGTAAAGTAGATATAAATAATATGCATGCCCCTTATAAAATCGAAGTTGAACCAAAATGTCAAGATCTTGTTCAGAAAATACCTTCTTTAAAAATTTGCGGATTTGGTATAAGAGCAGAATAATGAATATCTTGTTGACTAATGATGATGGTATCTATGCACCCGGTCTGTGGGTACTGTATCGCCGATTTTCTTCCGCCGCCCACACGGTCACAGTGGTGGCGCCGGACAGGGAACGCAGCGCCGTCGGGCACGGCATTACACTTCATGAACCGCTTCGCGCCACACGTGTTCGTGTGCATGGAGAAGGCAAAGGGTATGCGGTGAACGGCACTCCAGCAGACTGCATCAAGCTGAGCGTTCTGGAAATCCTTAAAACCAGGCCGGATATGGTGATTTCCGGCATCAATCCCGGGGCCAATGTCGGCATCAACGCCCACTACTCGGGAACCGTTGCCGCTGCACGTGAAGCGGCTCTGCTGGGGCTGGTGTCTTTGGCCGTATCTATCAACCGCCATCAACCGGCCTATTTCGAAGATGCGGCTGCTTTCATCGAACGCCTTTCCCATCTGGTGATGGAAAAGGGACTGCCCTCGGGAGTGTTTTTAAATATCAATATACCCGACATTCCCATCCAGGCTGTTCGCGGCATTTCCGTCAGCAGCCAGGGAGTTTCCCTTTCCCGCGAAGGCTTTGAAAAAAGAGTGGACCCCCGGAATCGGATCTATTACTGGCAAGAACTGGAGTCTCCTGCAGACTTCAAGGGAGCCGAGATGGACGGCAACGTACTCAGCCGTGAATCCATCTCCATCACTCCCATGCGATGCGATATGACGGATTACGAAGTCATGGCCGACTTGAAAACCTGGAATATCGGCATATCTGCGTGCGATGTTCCAACGACTTTCACAGATCAGACACCCGGGGAGCATTCCCCCACGCCCCAACCATCAACCAAGGTTCGTTAAATGCCAAAAAAACAATTTGTCAACACTTTGAAACCCGGTGAAACCGTAGATGACGTTTTTGTGCTGTCTGAAAAGAATCTGGCGCAGAAAAAAGACGGGAAAAACTATCTGAATCTTACCTTCGTGGATCGAACCGGCAGCATCAAGGCCGTACTCTGGGACAATGTCGAGGATACGGCCGAGCAGATCGCCGCTGGCGACTATGTCATGGTGAAAGGCAGTGTTTCAGAGTACCGGGGAATGCTGCAACTGGTTATTCGAACGGTAATCCGATCCGAAGCCGAAGACTTTGCCCCCGCTGATTTTCTGCCGGTGACAACCCGTAACATCGATGCCATGTTTGAAAAGCTGATCCAGATCACTGAGACACTTAAAACCCCTTGTTTTTATGAACTGTTCAAACAGTTTTGGTCGGATGCCGATCTGGTTCGTCTTTTAAAAGCCGCACCGGCGGCCAAAAAAATGCACCATGCCTATATCGGCGGACTGCTGGAGCATACCCTTTCCATGGCGATTCTCGTTGACAGGATTGCCGGCCATTATACAGGCGTTGATCGGGATTTGCTGCTGGCTGGGGCCATTCTTCACGATATCGGCAAAATCCGGGAATTTGAATTCACCACCCACATAGACTATACCAGCGAAGGCAGACTCCTCAGCCACATCGTGATCGGCATACAGATCATCGATGAAAAAATGAGGCTGGTCAAAGACTTCCCCGAAGAGCAAGCAGTTCTCTTAAGACATCTTCTGGTCAGTCATCACGGCGTCCGGAACTTCGGCTCTCCGGAACCGCCCAAAACCATTGAAGCCGTCTTGCTGAATCATATCGATGAAATCGATTCCAAAGTAAAGGGGATTCGGGAGTTCATGGCCTCCGAAGACCCGAATGCCGCCTGGACATCTTTTCATAAACTGCTGGATCGGCATTTTTACATGGGGAAAAAAAGTTGATTTAGCCTTATTTAGATCCAATAATGAGCCATATGTTTATCACACTCGAAGGCATTGAAGGATCGGGCAAATCAACACAGATTCTTCATATATTTCATTTTCTGAATACATCGGGGCTTAAATGCGTCATGACGCGGGAGCCCGGTGGAACACAGATCGGGAAAAAAATCCGGTCCATTCTGCTGGACCCGGACAGTGCGGTCATGAATTCCGCTGCGGAGCTTCTCCTGTATACCGCGGATCGGATACAGCACATTCAGGAAATCATCCTTCCCGCGATCGCAGAAGGCGGCACGATCGTCTGCGACCGATATTTCGATGCAACCCTCGCCTATCAGGGATTCGCCAGGGGTTTGGACATGACATTGATTCAGAATCTGCATCAACTGATCTGCCGGAATCTAATGCCGGACCTGACCTTTCTTCTGGATCTGTCTCCTGAAATCGGTCTGCGGCGGGCATGGAATCAACTGAGATCCGGGTCCCGGGTGGATACCGAATCCCGGTTCGAGAAAGAAGCCATTGCTTTTCATGAACGCGTCCGTACCGGATACCTGACAATTGCCGAGAACGAACCCGAACGATTCCGAATTATCGATGCCGCTCAAAATGAGGACCACGTACAGTCTCAAATCATTCGGATACTGGAATCCGAAATCCGGCAATTCGGCGATCAATCCGTACAGGATACCCACATATGCACATGACATATTCTTCCATACTGGATACCATTGGAAATACGCCTCTGGTTGAGATCAGACATTTGAATCCCAATCCGCGGGTCCGCATTTTTGCCAAACTGGAGTATTTCAATCCTGGCGGCTCCATCAAGGACCGACCTGCCCGGGCGATGATCGAAGCCGGTGAGGCATCCGGCAACCTGACACCGGGTAAAACCGTTGTAGAGGCAACCAGCGGAAACACAGGCATCGGACTGGCGCTGGTCTGTTCGGTGAAAGGGTATAAACTGCTCTTGACCATGTCCGATGCCGTCAGCATGGAACGCCAGAAAATTTTAAAAGCCAGAGGCGCTGAAATCATGCTGACACCGGGACATCTCGGAACGGACGGTGCTATCGAAGAGGTATACCGCCTGGCCCGGGAAAATCCACAGACATATTTCATGGCGGATCAGTACAACAATCCGGCCAATTGGCAGTCCCATTATCTCGGCACGGCAGTCGAGGTATGGGAACAGACGCAGGGTCAAATCACCCATCTGGTGGCCACCATGGGAACATCCGGCACCCTGATGGGCATGTCGAGAAAATTGAAGGAATATAATCCCAATATTTCCATCATCGGCGTCGAACCGTATCTCGGGCATAAAATCCAGGGGCTGAAAAACATGAAGGAAGCCTATCAGCCTGAAATTTACGACAAGAACCGACTCGACAAAAAAAGCAATATCGACGATGAAGATGCCTTTGACATGACACGCCGACTGGCCCGAGAAGAAGGAATCTTTGTCGGGATGAGCAGCGGTGCGGCCATGGCAATTGCCGCCAAAGAGGCGGAACAGTTGACAGAAGGCCAGATCGTGGTCATTTTTCCGGATTCCGGCGAGCGCTATCTCAGCACCCCGCTGTTTGCGGTGCGTGAAAAAATCGAAATGAATCTGTTCAACACCTTGACCCGCCGAAAAGAACCTTTTCTGTCTCTGGTTCCGGGGAAAGTTTCGATGTATTCCTGCGGCCCTACCGTCCATGCACGGATGCATATCGGCGAATGCCGGCGCTTTGTGTTTTCGGATCTGCTCTGCCGGTATCTGGATTTCAGAGGATTCGACGTTACCCACATCATGAATATTACCGATCTGGATGACAAAACCATCGAAGGCTCTGAAGCGGCCGGCATGAGCCTGCCCGATTTTACCCAGCAATATATCGACCTGTTTTACCGGGATATCGCCGACCTGAAAATCAAGCCTGCAACCTGTTATCCGAAAGCCAGCGAGCATCTTCAGGATATGGTGGATCTTTCTGAACAACTGGCCCGCAAAGGATTTGCCTACGAAAAACTGCATTCCCTGTATTTTGATATTTCTCGACTGCCCGACTATGGTAGGCTCTCCGGCATCGATCTGAACAAAATCCGCATAGGCGCCACAGTGGACCTGGATGAATACGAAAAAGACAACCCCCGGGATTTCACCCTGCTGAAACGATCCCGTCTTTCCGAACTGAAACGGGGGATTTACACCAAGACCCCCTGGGGAAATGTTCGGCCATCGTGGCATCTGCAATGCGCTGCCATGTCCATGAAATACCTGGGGCCGTCTTTCGATATTCATACCAGCGGACGGGAACTGATGTTTCCCCACCATGAAAACGAAATCGCCATTGCAGCCGCCTTGAACGGAAAACCCCTGGCCCGTTTCTGGGTGCATTGCGACCGGGTACTCATCGACGGGAAAAAAGTGGATGAAAAAAAGGCCCGCATTACCCTGGAAAGCCTCGCGGCAATGGGCTATTCGGGTCGCTCCATCCGGTACTGGCTGCTTTCCGGCCATTATCGAAAACCGCTGACTTTTTCCAGAGATCGGCTCGATGAGGCCCGCAAATCGCTGAACCGACTGGATACCTTTATGGAGAATCTCGATCTGGTTCGAACCGGTGCTGCCTACCCGGAAATCGATCAGCTCATTTATGATATCCGCAGCGGTTTTATTACCGCCATGGATGATGATTTAAACATCTCCGCCGCGCTGGCGTCCTTGTTTAACCGCATCAAGCAGATCAACAGTCTGATTCAGCATCAAGCCATCGACCCGGATGGTGCGGCCAAAATTCTTGCCGCTGTTCGACAGATCGATGGCGTGCTTCACGTATTGCGAAGCGATACCGAGACATTGCCTCGGGATATTCTGGAACTGATCGAAAACAGAAACCGGGCCAGACAAGAGAAAAACTGGGCGCTGGCCGATCATATCCGGGATGCGCTGGTGATTGGCGGTGTTGTGTTGCGCGACGACAAGATGTAAGGGAACCGGCATGAATCATGCCGGGCTTCACCCCAAAGCATGAAAATTTCACGATGCATTTTTTTCGTGTATATCCATGTAGAAATTATTTAACCAAGTCAGAAAATCAGAAGGAAATATTGTTCATGACCCCGATCTATTTTCCATTTACCTGGGCCGATGCGTCCACAGTTCAGGCAATTACGGCCGTTTTCCCTAAAATCGCCGTTTATCACCCCCTGATTCGAAGCCTTCCTTCACGGCTGAAACTGTTTGAACAGGCCGGAAATCTTGAAATCCGCGTACCGGTTACTGCAGACAGCGACAAACTGGAAATGCTGGCAGCCGATTATCAGAATTGGGCCAGACTGCACCAGGGAAGCGACCTGGCGTTTTTGAAAATCCGGCAACCCGATGCGCCGTTCATGGACCATCTGTCATCCCGCATCCAATCTGAAATTCTGCATTACCAGGAAACTGCACCGGATCAATCCGGAAATTCGGTTTTTAATGCCAGACTTTTCCTTGAAATCGCAGCAACTTACGATGCCCAACAGACCGAGATCAATTGTGACCTGTCAAACATCCGGAATATGGAAAAACGCTTTATGGCGGCATTGGGAGACCCTGCAGAAATGGAAGCGCCGGCTTCTCTGGGTAATCTGCCGCTCACCCAGGATGATCCCCGAGAGTATATGCTCTCTGAAAGACTTCAGGCATGGTCCACATTGTTTCTTCAGGACAGCCGGTGTACGGACGCAGGTCTGTGGGTTACTTCCCGCGCATCTGTTATCGAGTGGATTCAAGATGAGGTCGATATGGCGCCGGTATTGGAAATAAACTGTATTCCCATTCATCAAACCATCGATGACAGCACCCGTTTCTGGCAGGAAAGCATCCTGACATATCTGTCGCAGCTGCAGAAAACGCCGTGGCCGTCCGCCGTCAAAACGTTCGAACCGCCTTCTTCGGATTATGCATGGGAAAATGCGGTTTCAGTGAAAGGTTTTATCATTCCGAACCAGACACCGTCGGTTTTTTTTCGGAAACTGGCGGCAGTACCGGAGGCTTCATCATCTTCGTTGAATATAATGTCCTCAAAGCCGGCCATGCATACAATAGCAATTTATATCAGCATGCTATAGAACATGCATCACTCCGGAAGCCTCATAGAGGTATGTGGCTTAATGCCGTCAGCAAGTGCTACACAAAATACTGGGTTTTCTGCGTCACTGTCGCTTTGATGGTATTCAGAGTATCCTCGAGCGCCGAGATGACATTCTCCCGGATATCTCCGGCCACCACGATGAACATGACATCCTCCCCTACCTTTAAATCCTTAACGGCATTGATATGGACGAGAATCTCCATGATGCCCTCACGGCTTTTGTGCGCATCGATGACCTGTTGCAGTTTTTCCTGGTCAACCACGATGCGAAGGCCGGATACCTGCCGTCCATCCCGAGAGGTGGAACGCACCACGCCATTGTGACAGAGAATCATCCCGACCCTGGGATAATCCGGATGCTGTTTGATTCTTTCAATCAACTGGGTTAAGTTCATACCGTCTCCTTTTCCAAAGATTTGACAGCCATCAGATCTTCGGGGGTATTGATGTTGACAAACGAGACCAGATCAGGGTCTGCTTTTCGCACTCTTGCCTCGGAAATTCTATTGATTCGGGATTCCTGAAATACCCGCTGAATTTTCAGCTTTTCCTGCTGAATATGCGATTCGATGGTTTTCATGCAGGATTTGGAATAGACGGCGCAGAGTGGCTCCAGGCCATTGGCCGTTTCCGGAATCACGGCATCTGTTCCGGGTCTGGCCTGTGAAATCAGCAACTGGACCAGTTCCGGCTTTATAAACGGGGCGTCACAGGCGCTGACAAAAACATAGGGCCGGGAAGCGTAAAACAAACCTGCATGGATTCCGGTTAAAGAGCTGCGAACGGTAAGCAGATCGGTTACCGTCAGCATGTTCCAGTTCAGATACGCCTGGGGTGTATTGGTCACCAGAATGATTTCGCTGAAAATATCTGAATACACCGCAACAATATGATCCAGAATCGGTTTTCCGTGGATCGCGATCATGGCCTTGTCTCTGCCGTTAAGCCGCTTGCTCAGGCCGCCGGCAAGAATGACACCCGAACATTTATCGCCGATTGGGTTCATATTGTTGTTGATGCCTGTGAAACTATAATGGTTCGAAATGATCTATATAGACATTCAGAAAAATACAATGCGACGGGTTATGAATGATTTTTTATAAAAATGCAAATAGTTCTCTCTGGTCTTGTCGAAACCGTTACGCGGGTCATTTCGGATAAATGTAAGCTGGGTAAAGTGATGTATTGCCATCCCGGATTTCCTGTAATAAATGGGGAGGATATAAAGGCGCAGAAATCAGTCAAAACACGCGCAATCCATGCAACTACCGGGAATTTCAAGGAGAAACGTTATGGTTTATGGAGAGATACCAATAATGGAATTATCGACACGCCGCACTGAACACAAAACATCACGATTTCATTTCCTTTTCTATCCATGGGTTCGGGCGCTTATATTCAGCTTGCTGATTATTTCAGGCAATTCTGTTGGATTGCCGGCAGTTGCAGAGGGTGCCAGGGATGCGCTCTGGGAAATCATCTCGTCGTGCCTTGAACCCACAGTCGCAGATTACTGCAAATCCTGCCGCTGGCCGAGAGCTGAATCAGCATGCCCCCATGATGGCAACTGCACCCGTACAACAGAGGTATGGGCAGAGACCCGGGATTTTGCCGTTATCCGGGATCTAAAAATGTGCGGCTGCCCCGAAGGGTTTGTGCATGGGCTTGCCATTCCCCGTACACGGGTTACGGGCGTTGAAGACCCGAATCGCCCGGACGGCATCTGGCGATTTGCCTGGGATGCTGCACGAAATAAAATCGACGCCCCGTCCGCCATCGCACTGGCCGTGAATCCGCCGAATCTGCGAAGCCAAGATCAACTCCACGTCCATATTGTGCGCCTCAAACAAGATGCCCGCAGGCAACTTAACGAACCGCCATCATCTCGGTTGCAGGACCTCGACGGCGTCTGGCGTGCCGCCGCCCAGAGCGCCAAAGAAAGGAACCTGATCGACTACGGCGTAATCGTTGTCAGCCACCCCGATGGCGGATTTCTGGTTCGGGTTGAAAAAGACAGCCCCGAGTGGCTCTACACCGAAGCAACATGCCGATAATATCTGGAAAGTATATCTGTTTGATCCTGGAGGGATTCCGGAAAGCATTGCGCTTGATCCCTTCTTTCGTCTCTGTTATTAACTCCACCACAGAAAAACGATCCCCTGCTTTCAAAGAAAATTAACAACTGGAGGATATATGCTGGAAAAAGGAGCTTTAACCGGAATCACCGTCTTGGACCTTTCAAGACTTCTGCCGGGGCCGTACAGTTCGATGATCCTGGCGGATCACGGCGCAAGGGTGATTTCCATCGAAGACAAACGCTTTATTGCAGACGGTTTTTTCATCACGACCGTAAACCGGAACAAGGAGCACCTTTCCCTGGATTTGAAGACCGCCGAGGGGCAGGAAATTTTTTTTCGCCTGGCGAAAACCGCGGATGTGATCATGGAAGGATTTCGACCGGGCGTGGTGCAGAGACTTGGCGTCGATTACGATACGGTCTCCAAAATGAATCCGGGCATCATTTACTGTTCCATTACCGGCTATGGTCAGACAGGGCCTTACATGAATCGGGTCGGCCACGATATCAATTACCTGAGTACTGCGGGAATCCTTGATTTAAACGGTGATCCGGAATCGCCTCCCACCATTCCCGGTGTTCAAGTAGCAGACATTGCCGGCGGCGGAATGAATGCAGTGATCGGCATTCTACTGGCGCTTATTGCCAGAAATCAGACCGGCAAGGGCCAGTATATCGATATTTCCATGACCGACGGCACCCTGGGGCTTCTGTCCATCCCCCTTTTCTTTTATCAACTGACCAACCGGATTTCCACCCGCTCCGACAGCGTGCTGTCTCATCGGTATGCCTGTTACAATACTTATGAAACCGCAGACGGACGATATTTATCCATTGGCGCCGTTGAACACCGCTTCTGGAAAAAGCTTTGCGATCATCTGGAATATCCCGAATATATCGACCTGCAATATGACGATAGCAGGCGCCTTGAGATTATCGACACCCTGCGCGCCGTCTTCCGCCAGAAAACCATTGATCAGTGGAACAGCGAATTTGGAGAAATAGATATCTGCTGGAGCAAAGTTCAGAACATCGAAGAAGTACTCAAGGACCCGCTCTTCAGAGATAGAGAAATGGTCGTCGACCTGGAAGGTAACGATGGAAAAACAACACCGGTTTTCGGCGTTTCCGTCAAGTTGAGCCAAACACCGGGCAACGTCCGCACCCCGGCTGTGGGTTTTGGAGAAAGCACGGTTTCCATTTTGCGGGAAATCGGTTATGCTGAAGATGTTATCGCTATGTTTCAGAAAAACTGCGTCGTGTAATACGGAAGGCATTTGATATGCTGGTCGCAACAAGAGAAAGAATGGAAGTTCTGCAGGGAGATATCACGCTGCTGACAGTCGATGCCATTGTCAACGCCGCCAACAGTTCGCTGCTGGGCGGCGGCGTGGACGACGCCATACACCGTGCAGCCGGCAGAGAGCTTCTATCCGAATGCCGAACCATCGGCGGATGCCCGGTCGGTGAAGCCCGCATTACCCGGGGATACCGTCTGCCGGCTCGCCATGTCATTCATACAGTCGGGCCGATTTATCGAGGAAAGCCCGAGGATGCCATGCTGCTTTCCCGCTGCTACGACAACAGCCTGAAGCTAAATTCGTCCAGGGGCAATCGGTCTATCAGGCCGGGCCACACACATGAAACAACTTTACTATAAGCCCGCTTTTCCGCCGAGGCCTGCTTTTACCATCGGTGACGCCCTGATTCTGCTGGGACTGGCGGCGATTCTCTATGGCGGAATAAGGCTTGCCTTCGATGCGCCTTCCGTTGTTTCCGGCCCGGAGATTTCCCTGTCCCCCTGGGCTCTACCCTGGTATGCGCTGCTCTCGATAGGCCGGATGGCAATCGCTTTTTTTCTATCACTACTCTTCAGCCTCTTTTATGGATACGCGGCTGCACGGAATCCCGGGGCTAGAAAAGTTTTACTGCCGGTTCTGGACGTGTTGCAATGCGTTCCGATTCTTTCATTCTTGCCAGTAGTACTGCTGAGCCTGACCGCCATTCTTCCGGAACAGTTCGCATCGGAAATATCCGCTATCGTGTTGATATTTACATCTCAGGCATGGAATATCACCTTCAGCTATTATCAGTCCCTGACCACCATTCCCAGCGAACTGCAGGAAGCATCCGACATTTTTCGTTTTTCTTCCTGGCTCCGATTCAAGGAATTGGAGCTTCCCTTTGCCGCCACAGGTCTGATATGGAACAGTATGATGAGCTGGGCCGGAGGCTGGTTTTTTTTAATGGCGGCTGAAATTTTTCATGTCGGTTCCTACGATTTTCGTTTGCCGGGCCTGGGGTCATATTTAAAAACCGCGGCGGCTCAGGGAGATATCATGGCTGTTCTGGCAGGTACAGGTGTTCTGATTCTGATCATTGTTTTACTGGATCAGTTTATCTGGCGGCCGCTGCTGGCATGGGCGGACAAATTTAAGCTTGAAATGGTGGAAGGCAGTGCAGAACCGTCATCCTGGTTTCTGGATATTCTTTACCGTTCGTGGCTGATGGACTTTTTCCAGCGCAAGATGGCGCCACTGAATGAGTGGATGGATCAGACATCTCGGGAGAAAGAGGCGACGCATCCTGCGCCCGTCTTATCCCTGAATGAAAAACGGCCGCTGTGGCTCCTCGCGCTGTTGATCATTGGCCTCATAGCGATAGTTTATGGTGGATTCATGGCCATCGCCATGATGATGACCATTTCCATCAATGATTGGATAGAACTGGGTATTGGCATCTTGGCCACGCTTTCCCGTGTCTTCTCTTCTTTATTGATTGCAATGCTGTGGACCATTCCGGTTGGAGTCGCCATCGGCACCAATCGTCGTCTGGCCAAGCTGCTTCAACCCCTGGTTCAGGTGGTAGCGGCCATTCCGGCAACCGCTCTCTTTCCCGTATTGCTGCTGGCGCTTTTGCGTGTTTACGGCGGTTTGAATATTGCCGCAATCGCCCTGATGCTGATGGGCACCCAATGGTATTTGTTGTTCAATGTCATTGCGGGTGCCGCAGCCATTCCACAGGACCTTCGATTTACGGCCGATCTGCTGGGATTGTCCGTACTGGATCGTTGGCGAAATTTGATCATTCCGAGCATCTTTCCCTATATTATCACCGGATCGATCACCGCCAGTTGCGGCGCTTGGAATGCCAGCGTCGTAGCGGAGTATGTTGAATTCGGCGGCAAGACATACGCCACTACCGGCATCGGAGCAACGATAGCCCGTGCCACAGATACCGGCAATTACGCACTCCTGCTGGCTGCTACACTGGTCATGGTTATCAGCGTAATTTTGATAAACCAATTGTTCTGGCAGCGGCTTTATTATCTGGCGGAAGAACGGTATCGCATGGAGTAGCCCTTGAAAGTAAGGAAAATCAAATGTCAGCAAAAACCGGAATCAAATCAGCCGAGATCCTGCTGCATCTGGATCTTGTCTGTAAGGGCTACGGAAGCGGCCCCAAACAGTTTTTGGCAGTTAAAGATATTTCTCTCGACCTGAAAGCCGGCGAATTTGTATCGCTTCTGGGTCCGTCCGGTTGCGGAAAATCGACACTGCTGCGCATCGTAACCGGATTGAACACCGCAACATCCGGAACCGTACAATACAGAGGCGAAGCACTGAAAGGCATCAATCCGCATGCAACCATCGTATTTCAGACATTTGCACTCTTTCCCTGGTTGACCGTTGAAGAAAATGTTGAAATTGCACTGAAAGCCCGTGGCGTTCCATCTTCGGTCCGGCAGGAAAGGGCCAGGAAACTGATTGATATCATTGGATTGGATGGTTTTGAATCCGCCTATCCCCGGGAACTTTCCAGCGGAATGCGTCAGAAAGTCGGTTTTGCCAGAGCCCTGGCGGTGGAGCCGGAATTGCTGTGTCTGGATGAGCCTTTCTCTGCGCTTGACATCCTGTCGGCGGAATCGCTGCGCGGCGAGTTGATGGAATTGTGGCTGAACAAATCCATCAACTCCCAGGCAATTTTGATGGTTACCCACAATATCGAAGAAGCGGTTCTGATGGCCGACCGGATCGTGGTCATGGGAAAAGATCCTGGCCGTATCGTATCCGAAATACAGGTATCTCTTCGCCACCCGAGGCACCGAAAGGATGTGTCTTTTCAGCGTCTGGTGGATAGCGTATATGCCGCGGTTGCCGGCCAGACCCGTCCGGAAACCGAATCTCTGGGTACGGCGCCAGGTCAGCCGGGCGCCACCCGGCGCCTTCCCCGCGCATTGTTGAATCAGTTGGCAGGTCTCGTTGAAAAACTCTCCGATGAACACGGCCGAGCCGATCTCTACCGGATTGCAGGGGAGCTCTCACTGGAACTCGATGATTTATTGCCCATTGTCGAAGCCGGGGGCCTTCTGGGATTTCTCTCGGTTCAGGAAGGGGATTTGCTGCTGGCCCTTCTGGGACAGACTTATGCCGAAGCCAGCATTCTTGCCAGAAAGGAAATGCTGGCCGGCCGGGTACTCAGAATGCCGGTTATTGCATGGATTTATGAATCCCTGAGAAGGGATGAGAACCACAGACTGGCCTGGGAGTATTTTCTCGATAAACTTCAGGCCGATTTCGGCAACCGTGCCGAAGATCAGCTCGATATCGCCATCAGTTGGGGACGACATGCCGAGCTGTTTGCCTATGATGACGACACCGGAGAATTGTATCTGGAATAGGGACCATATTTTTTTCGCATGCGAAAGCGTGAAGAATTTATTGTTTCGTGGTTTCAATTATTTTCATGGCAACAATTCTTGACAGCTCCCGTTCAAAATTCCTTGTACTAACCGATCATCTTTGCTAAAAAGACGAGTTGTATCAATCATGTCAAAAGGAGAGAATATGATCCGCGTGGGAATCGTTGGGGCTACCGGGTATGCGGGCGCTGAACTGGTCCGGCTGCTGGCCGGCCATCCGGCTGTCGAGATAACGCTGTTAACTTCCCGTCAGTATGCAGGCACACGGTTTGACGCAGTTTATCCGTCCATGGCCGGTTGTGTCGATCTGGTCTGCCAGGATTATTCCCTCGATGCAGCCTGCAATCAGACCGACATCATTTTTATGGCGCTGCCGCATCAGCTTCCCATGAAATTCATCCCGCCGCTTCTGGAAAACGGCAAGCGGGTGATCGACCTATCGGCGGATTTCCGATTTCGGGATGTCACCGTATATGAACGGCATTATCAGCCGCACCAGGCCCCTCATCTCATCGCTGAATCGATTTACGGACTGAGCGAAGTTTATAGAGAGAGGATCGAGCAGGCGCGTATTATCGGAAACCCGGGCTGCTATCCCACCAGCGTTCTGCTCCCGCTTATTCCGCTGTTGAAAAAAGGTCTCATCAAAACTGATATGATCATCGCCGACTCAAAATCCGGCGTCAGCGGTGCAGGCCGCTCTCTTTCCCTGACAGCTCATTATTGTGAAGTCCAGGAATCCTTCAAAGCCTATAAAGTCGGCCAGCACCGCCATAACCCTGAGATGGACGAGGTGTTGAGTATTGAATCCGGCAAACCAGTTTCGATCACCTTTGTTCCCCACCTGGTCCCCATGAGCCGGGGAATGCTGACCACGCTATATGCGACTCCGGAAAAGTCGATGGTGCCGGAAGACATCCGCAACTGCCTGGCAACTTTTTATGCCGGATGTCATTTTGTTCGATTGTGTCCGGACAACAAACCGCCGGACACCCGCAATGTGCGCGGCACCAATTTCTGTGATATCGGATTTGCACTGGATATTCCCCGAAACCGCCTGATCCTGATTTCGGCCATCGACAATCTGGTAAAGGGCGCAGCCGGGCAGGCCGTTCAAAATATGAATATCATGCTGGGCATGGATGAAACGACAGGGCTCCGGCAGATTCCTTATCCTGTTTGATTTTGTATAGACATTCAGAAAAATAATTTCGCGGCGTTATCGGTCGGAGATATACTACAGTATTATCTCCTCCCTGCTGCCTTGCGAAATGAATTTTCTGAAAGTCTATAGCATAAATATAGCTTTTAAGAATAACGCACCCAAAATCTTTATCCGGAAAGCTATAGATAACGTTGAGTAGCATCAGGTCAATTGCACAGCACCCACATTTACCCAAAAAAGGAGATTCAACATGACAGCAAAGTTAATCCTGGGCACAGAAATCCGCGAGCAGATCCTGGAAGAAATTACGGCCGAAGTCAAGGCAATCAAGGCAAAACATGGCGTGGTACCGGGACTGGTAACCATCTTAATCGGTGAAAATCCGGCTTCGATGTCTTATGTCACCTTGAAAATTCAAACCGCGCACCGGGTTGGATTCACCGAAGTTCAGGATTCTCAGCCGGTGGATATTTCAGAGGCGGATCTTCTGGCCCTTATCGATAAATACAACAAGGACGACTCCATCAACGGAATTCTGGTTCAATTGCCGCTTCCCAAGCACATCAATGAAAAGAAAGTGCTGAACGCCATCGATCCAGACAAGGATGTCGATGGATTTCATCCGGTGAATGTCGGACGATTGATGATCGGCGGTTCCGAAGTCAGATTTCCGCCCTGCACCCCTGCCGGAATTCAGGAAATGATCGTACGGGCCGGCGTGGAAACCAAGGGTGCGGAAGTTGTGGTGGTCGGCCGTTCCAACATCGTCGGCAAACCCATCGCCAACATGATGCTTCAGAAAGGTGCGGGCGCCAACTCCACCGTAACGATCGTTCATACCGGCACCAAGAATATGGATGCCCATTGCAAACGGGCGGATATTTTGATTGTGGCTGCCGGCGTTCCCGGCCTGGTCAAACCCGAATGGATCAAACCCGGCGCCTGCGTCATCGATGTCGGCGTCAACCGGGTGGGTGAGAAAGTCAGTGAAAAAACCGGCAAAAAAATCGCCATTCTCAAAGGCGATGTGGATTTTGATGCGGCCAAGGAAATCGCCGGCTCCATTACACCTGTTCCCGGCGGTGTCGGCCCCATGACCATCACCATGCTGATGAAAAATACGCTTAAATCGTTGAAATTCAAACTGGGAATCGCATAGTACCTGAAAAATCAGCTTTTTCCTCAATCCCTGGATGGCCCGTTGAATCAAAACCTTCGGGCCATCTTTATGCATAAAGCTCAGGCCGTCTGTCTTTCAGCACCGTCATGTTCGCTCGGATTTCTTTGACTCGGTCCATACAGATCGTAGCCGTCAGCAGCATTTCATCGGTTTCACAAGCCTCGATCACAGTCCGTCCCCAGGGATCGATGATCACGGAATCGCCGAAATAGGTGACAACGCCATCCGGCCCGAAGTCCTCGCTGCCGACCTGATTGATGCCGGCAACAAACATCTGGTTTTCGATCGCACGCGCACGCACGAGAATTTTCCAGTGATCGAGACGCGGATAAGGAAACGCCATGGGACAGAACACGATTTCGACACCTTTCAACGCATAAGCTCGAAACATCTCCGGGAAACGGATGTCATAGCAGATCGCCAACCCCACCCGCGCCCAAGGGGTATCCACTACCGTCAAGTGTTCTCCCGGCGCCATATGATCGTTCTCATGCAGCAGGCTGAACAAATGGATCTTGCGATAAAGCCCTGCCTGCTCCCCATCTGCATTGAACAAAAACGAAGTATTGGAGACCTTGCCCGCTTCATTCAAAGCCAGCATGGACCCGTTGATCCAGATGCCATAGGTTTTTGCCAGGGCCGCAACACGATTCACGATTTTATCGTGATCCGCCGCCATCCGCTCATTGTTCAGCCAATTGAAACCCGTGGTCCACATCTCCGGAAAGCAGATCACCTGGCTGCCCCGTCGCGATGCCTCGGCAATCCAGAGCTCGGCCTTTATCAGATTTTCCTCAGGATTGGATACTGCGACACGCATCTGAGCTATGGATACGGTAAGGTTCATCTCAACGCCTCCTGGTTTGAAAGCTCTTTTTGTTCTACAGGATCACCCAGTATCTTCTGAACATCTCCGAGATACTGACCGGCTGAATTCAGATAAAAGGCAAGTCCACTGGAATAATTTTTGCCGATAATGCCGTCTATAAAGAGCATGCTGATTTCGCGCTGCTTTTTAAGGATGTGCAACGAACCCAAAAGAATCCGGCATTCTTCCGGTGAAAGGCTTTTGGCCAACATGATTAGGGCCGTACGCCCCCTCGGCTGATAATTCCAGAAAAAAAGCAAGTCCAGAGCATGGATGATCATGATCAGTTCCAGCTCCTTGGCGTCACCCGACAGGCTTTTGTTCATATCGCTGAGCGTTTCCATGACTTTCTTGTCTGGAAAAAGCAGTTCGAGGCTGGTATAGACCTCCAGAATCTGGGTCAACTTGTCTCGATAGTCACGCAGCCGCAGATGGATGTTTCGGTACCGGTCGGCAGCACCCTCGATGACGCCGGCAACAAAATCTGAGGCGGACTTGGAGATGACGGCTGCCCATTTCTGCAACACATCATCGATTCCGGAAATCCCGGCTGCAGACAGAAGCGTGGCAATTACGCCATTAAAAACAATGGCAACAGGAATCGAAAGAATGCTTCGAAAAAAATTGCCTGCGATGACAGTCTTGGGAAAGCCCCGAAATGCGTTATGACAGGAAAGATACAGGCCGTTGGACAGCGCCATGATGGCATAGAGCTCCGAAGGATTGGTGGTTGTCGTGATTTCAAAGGTTCTTTCCAGGATCAAGGTTTTGATCACCCAGTCGAGCAGCGGTACAGAAAAGCCCGTATAGAGCAATGAATCGCCGATCCGCTCCCAACTGATATAATCTTTCCATCCCAAAAGCGGCGAACTGCGCAATCCACCGCCGCCAAGAACGGATTGCAGAATATTGCGCACGCCGGTAATGCCAAACCAGATGAAAGCGCCGCCGAATTTAAGCACCCACCAGTCATAACGCAGGGCAAAGGCCAGAAACGCCGGGATGAAACCAATCATCATCTTGATGATGATTTTTGCCAGAGTGTTTAAATACGGCCAGGACAGCCGAATGGTCTCCTGCATCACCTGGGGGGGGCAAAGATACAGATTGTTGCCGGCATCTTCATGAATTCCGCCCAGCGTCACGATATTGCCGGGGGACTCCATGCGGGTGGTGTGTTCCATAGCCAGCCAATCCAGATGATGTTCATGGACCATCCAGTTGATCCCCGGAATCGATTTCGCCCGACTGAAGAAACGATTGACAAGTGGCGTGAAGCCTTTGCGCGGAACATAGGTTACCCGTCGATAAGCGGTCATCCGGAAAGGAATGATCATGCGTTCCGTGTTCGGTTGAAAGACTTCCCGGAGTGCCCGGCCGGGCAGGGTTTCCATGACCGCCATCCCCATACCGTGCATGCGCGGCGACA
Source organism: uncultured Desulfobacteraceae bacterium (assembly GCA_903953895.1). Taxonomy (GTDB): domain Bacteria; phylum Desulfobacterota; class Desulfobacteria; order Desulfobacterales; family Desulfatirhabdiaceae; genus RAAP-1. The sequence continues at coordinate 56,535 of CAJBLH010000081.1, forward strand.
TGCCTGTGGAATCACTGCCGATTCTGGATTTCAGGGGAGTGCCCTTGTACATCAGACGAAGCGTATTGATATCATGAAGAATTGCTTCCAGTTTCTCCAGACGGTTAGATTTATCCGGACTGGAGGACGCTGCTGTCTGCTCCATGATACTAAGAATAATACGCTTGAGCGTAATGACATTGCCCTCGTTGATCGCAACCTGCAGCCGGCTGATCTCCGGAACAAGGGCTGTTTTGCCGCCCGTGTAGTCCTTGAGGTTGAATGTCTCCAGCCGTGTAATCAACCCTTCGCAATCATAGATTATTTCCAGCACGTCTTCGGGACGCAGATCGGTGAGGTTCAGGGTGATTCGATATCCGATATGCAATTGAACCAGGCGTAGAAGCATATCGCGGGGGGACAGCCGAAGCAGGGGGGGCACATCCGGTCCGTCCTGTACGATCTGCGGGTCTGGCAGGTCCGGATTCTGCGCCGGGTTTAGAAAACGATCCAGAATGTTATCGAAATCCAGGCGATTCATGTCTTCCACAAGTGTATCAATCAAGGTCTGCGCTTGCGGATCTGCTGAATCATACTGAATGCGCAGGTCGGTAAGTTTTTTCTTCAGCTCTGGAAGCAGTTGCGTGTGAATGTATTTCGCCAGGTGAAGCAGAGACGTCTGGCCGGGCTTGACAAAAGTCAAAAAAGCGGCCGGATCGATGGGTTTCAGCGAAATGCCGTATGTTTCATTAACCACCGGAAGATGGCGCCGGTTGAACGCATCCAGAACCTCCAACACCTGCTGCTGTCGGTATTCAGAAACCCGGCGGCCTTCTTCCATCAGGTTTCGGACAGGCGCTTCCGTTAAAAAACAGAGAAATGCCTGGGTATCGATAAAGCCTCTGGGAACCCAGATCAATTGCACATAACGGCCGCGGAACCGTGCGGCATATTCGATGCCGATGCGCAACGTTATGCCCATGATTTCAGCGGCTTCCAGAAGTTCGGCGGCGGATGGCGCCTGAATGTAATTGTAGTAGACCACACGCAGCCGCCGAATCCCCTTGATCCAGGCATCCATAATCAAGTGCGTGGCAGACTTGCGGCCTTTGGTATTCACATCGTGAACGTGATCGTCAAACGCCAGTTGATTCCATTCTTCGGGCATTTCCAGCAAGTGGTAGCAACGCAGTTGCTTTCGCACCATGCGGGGCTTTCCTGTGGCCGTCACTCTGAAATCGTGAGCCAGTTGAAGCTGGCGGTTATAGTCTCCTTGAGATCGGACCAGTTCCTTCATGATCTGCAGCAGGGCTCGGGCCGTATTTTTGGGCATGGTACCGTCCGAGGCGTTGAGTACCTCGTCCCGCAAAGCCCGCAGGGCGCCGATGCGCTCATCCTGTTTACCGGCCTCGAGGGACTCCAGAAGGTGGATAACGGCATAGGCGATACGCAGCCCTCTGGATTCAGCCAGTTTCTTGATGCCGTGAGGGTGAAAATGGGGATAAAACTTGCGTTTGTTATATTCCTGACGTTTATCCCGGTTCAACACATCATTGACGATGGTCAACAACCCGTGATCCCGTCTGTCAAACATGATGCCGGACAATTTTTGTTTGCTCAATTTTCGCCTCTATTGGTCAAGACACCTCAGACAGTCCTGGGGAATCCGAAATGTGCCTTTTCCCACCAAGCTGACCTCGATCAGCGCGTCAGAATCATTGATGGCGGTATCCGGATCAGTGATAATGCCATGGGTACCGATAAAAGCATCCATGAAACTTTCCCATCCATCGTCCGTAGACTTTTTATAAATCTCGATTTTTTGTCCTTTGCGAAATCCCATAATATCCTCCAAATTTAACATGATGAGATAATTATCAATTATTTGATCATTCCTATGGCCCCGCATCGACCGCCACCCCTCCCAGCCTCGATTATTCATACTGCCGCAGCCGGGATGTCGTATATGCAGCCATCGCTTTCCGAGAGCAGTCGAAACACCGGGTGCGCGGATCAGTGACCTGTATGAGGGGCTGATGCCTGTTTCGAATATATGAAAGATATCCGGCGGTTCCCATGGCCGCTCCGCAGCTCTGGCAATAAATCAGGCTCTGCCGGTTCAGTATCGTTCCGCATAACGACAGAATCCGCTCTCCATGGCGATCCTCCATCCGCATCGCCCCGGTGGGACAGTTGACGGCGCAGGCGCCGCATAAAATACATCTTACCTCGGCAATGGAAAAATCGGTCGGAACCGGGCGGTCAAAATCAAGATAGCCCATCTTCAGAGCGTTGACTTTTATCATGTCCCGGCAGATTTCCATACAGCGCCCGCAGCGGGTGCAAATATCACAGCGAAGGCAGCGGGCAGCCTCTTGCCGCACCATTTTTTCGGAATAGCCGATTTCCACCTGTTGAAAGGTTTTTCGCCTGCGATTGATGGGCAGAAGGGTCATGACTGGCCGTTTCAATTCCATTTTAACTTTAGCCGGTACCTCTATCCATTCGATTCTTCCCCTACGGACCGGAACCGGTGGGATTCTGGGCTGTGGGATTTCCGACAGATAGCGCTCAATGGCATCTGCTGCACGTTTGCCGCCGCCGATGGCTTCAATCACGGTTGCAGGCCCCGAAACCGCATCGCCGGCTGCAAAGACGCCGGGAACTGATGTTTTCATGTTGACTAAGCTTGCGAAAATGGTGTTTCTTCGAGTCCATTTAAGTCTGGGAATCGACGAGAGGCAGTCCTGATCCACCTGCTGCCCGATCGCGGAAATCACGGCATCGGTTTCAATCAAATAGTCACTGCCCTCGATCGGTACCGGAACTTTCCGGCTGCTGCCTTCCTGTATGATCGATGCCGCCTGCACACAGCGAAGTGCCGTCACCCGGCCACCGCGACCGATAATTTCAACCGGGATGGTCAAAAAGGATATCTTGACCCCTTCTTCCGCCGCCTGCTCAACTTCCTCGACATCCGCCGGCATGTCGGAGCGTTCTCTTCGGTATGCCATAATGACTTCCTTACAGCCCAGCCGAAGGCAGGTTCTAGCAGCATCGATAGCCACATTCCCACCACCGATCACGACAACCCGCTGACCCGGAATTTTCCAGTCTCCCAAAGCCACACGCCGCAACAGATCGATTGCCTGAATGACATCTGGATAATCCGGCTCTCCGGGAATATTGAGCTTGAAAGAATTATGGGCGCCGATCGCAAAAAAGAAGGCTTCAAATCCTTCTGCAGTCAAGGAATCCAGGGTAACGTCTTTTCCAAAAAATGTATCGAAATGGAAATCCACACCCAGTTCTTCAAGCATGCTCACTTCCAGGTCGATGATTCGGCAGGGGAGCCTGTATCTGGGAATCCCCAGCAGCATCATTCCCCCGGCCGTAGGCAGCGCTTCAATCACCCGAACGCCGTACCCCTTCAGACACAGGTAATAGGCAGCGCTCATGCCGGCAGGACCTGCGCCGATGATACAAACCCTCTGATTTTTGTCTGGTTCTTTGGCAGGATTGAGATACCGCCCTTCGCGCATCAGTTTCTCTGCGGAAAAGGCCTTGAGATATCGAATGGAAACCGGTTGATCAATTCTGCCCCGCACGCACATGAGTTCACAGGGCCGGGTGCAGACCAGCCCGCATACCCAGGGAAACGGATTGTCTTTTCGAATCACTTCGATGGCTTCGGCATCCCGCCCCATGCCGATCAATGTGACATAAGTCGGAATGTCGATTCCGGCCGGGCAAGTCATCTGACAGGGTGCGGGCGCCATCTTGACACATTCACCCGTCGGGCAATTGTTGGTCTGGATATGACTGACAAACGCCTCATGATGCTCGGTAAGCTTTTCGTCCACAAACTGCCCGGTTTTTCGGCTGATATCATCCGGGCCTTCGTCAATGATTTTCTGTGCAAAGGACGCCATGGACTGCAAATGATCCGCCCCTGCCCTTCCCCAGGCCACATCCTGCAGAAGATCCAGTATGATTCCTGTTCTGCGATGTGTTTTGGGGTCGCTCAGCCCTCCGATATCCAGGAGGCGCTCCAGTTGAGCGATTGTGGCCTTCACCGGGCATCCTGATTCCGGAACGGTTTCAGCGATTACTTCCTCCAGTACCGGTGTGCTGGGCGGAATCGGTATTTTAAACGATTTCGGCATGTTCTGTTCAATTGTGACAAATTTCAGACAGTGTGAGACACACGCCGTCACACAGGCTGGTTTCAGCCCCCGATCAATTCGGTCTAAACAGAAATCGCATTTCACTGCCTGGCGTTTTTCCGGATTCCACTGAACCGATCCCCAGGGACATGCCGTCATGCAGGCTTTACAGCCAATGCAAAGCAACGGGTCCACGTATACGATACCATCCGTGGGGCGTTTTTTCATAGCGCCTGCCGGACAAGCCGCCACACACCAGGGTGTTTTGCAATGAAAGCATGACATCAGAACATGGGATACTCTGGGCAGCCCATCGGCGCTATCGGGTCCGTCTGAAACAATCTGGCAGAGTCTTGATCCGGACGGAAGGAATTTGCTGCTTTCGCACTGAATTTCGCAGCTATGGCACCCGATACATTTCTTTCTATCCTGAAACAAGTTGTAGTTGCTCATAATCAACCTCCCCATCAGACGGGTTTCAGAAAGTGATGAACATTCCCTTTAAAATCAGCTTATCGTAGGCTCTATCTTTTATCAAGCTGGATGAATGGTTCGATTCCGGCATTGCCGTACCCGAATATGTGCCAAGAAAAACAGGTCTGGATTACCTGAGATTTCAGCAGATATTTTTTACCATTCCGGATTTTGTCGCTGCATCTCGATGTGTTCGCAGATTTCCTTAAGCACAAAATACCGGGTCAGCGCTCTGGCAATCTCAGCATCGGTGGAATCCTGACCGGTTATTTCCGCAACATATTTTCGAATGGTGTCAATAGCGGTTTCTATCTGTTTTTCAGATACTTCCTGCGTCATACTGGCTCCTTTTGCCTGTTTTGAAATTGAATCTGATACAGTTTCATGATCATCCCGCCGGTTATTGCAATTCCCCCGCTAGTCATGAACAGCGCATGAGAGCCGAGCGTTTCGTAAAGATATCCACTTAAAAAGAACCCGGCCATAAGCCCCAAACCATAGCTGACTGCATTGTTGACCGCCTGACCGAGTGTTTTGGATGCCTGTGAAGACAACGCATCCACATACAGAATACTTGACATGTGAAATGCGCCATATGTAAATGCGTGCAGCACCTGGGTAGCCAATATGACAGGCCCGCTGTCGACGAATGCCAACAAGAACCACCGCAACGCTGCAACTGAAAAAGAAAAGACCATAATGGATTCCAGGGAAAATTGTTTGAACAGCCGTCCGGAATGGAGCATCACGAAAATTTCGGCAGTTGATGCCACTGCCCACGAAATACCGATAAATGTCTTCCCATAGCCCAATTTATCGAGATGAATCGAGAAAAATCCATAATAGGCGCCGTGGCTGAGCAGCATCAAAAAGGCGCAGGTCAAAAAGACGATGCTCTTGCGGTTCACCAAAAACCCGGCGCCCCGGGTCAGCTCCTGGCGCCTGGCAGTGCGAACAGACGGCGCCCCCAGCGAAACCGCAGATTGAACAAGTGATCCTACCAGGATAAGCGGCAGAATGATTCCAACCGGATAGACGTCTATCATGCCGCCCACCAGAAGCACGACGGCAATGAAGGCGATGGAGCCCCACGCCCGGGTCTGACCGTATCGCTGCTTTTCCTTACCCAGCACATCCATGGTAATGGCTTCCAGAAACGAGATGATGGGGGAGAAGAAAATTCCGTATCCAAGGGTTATCACCACCAGCCACTCGAAACGGGTCGTAACCAGATACAGAGAGCAGAGCAGAGCGCTGACAATATTACACGAAATATAAATGGATCTTCTGGCTTGAAGACGGTCGGCCAGTATCCCCCAGAGAACCGGAAAAATCACCAGTAGTACGGAGCGCAGGGCGGATATCACACCGATCTGAAACCCGTTGAGCTGGATGTGATAAAGATAGAGATTGAAATAAGGCAGATAAATGCCCATGACCCCGAAATATAGAAAATACTGGGCTCGGATCAACAGCTTCAATCTGCCGGAAGGTCCACCCGGTATCATCTGCTCAGGGATAGTCGGCGACAGCTCATTTCTATTCAAAAGTTTCTTGACCAGAACACCTCCCTTAATAAGCCTTAATTTCTACTCAGGACACCACCCAAAGCGCACAAGTGGCGGATTTTCCAATCACGGTTCGAGAGATGCTGCCCATGAAAAAGGCTTTGCCAGATCCACGTCGTCCCACCACCACCGTGCCGAAATTGCCTGCCTTGGCTTCGTCTACAATGGCGCTGCCGATATTATACATGCAATCGGTCATTTTCAGTTGAATCTGCCTGTCTTGAAAACCGGCTTCTTTAAACCGCTGCATCGCAATCGCATAAAATTGATCGATGCAGCGTTTGTCTCCCTGAATGAGGATTTTCTCGATTTTATCCGTTGGCTCTTTGATTTCAATCGGACAAAAATCGCTGAATTTCGGCATCACATGAAAAAGGGTAATCACGATATCAGCATTGCCGGCTGTCATGAAACAAAGATGATCGACGGCTCTGAGCGAACTCTCGGACCCATCGACAGCCAGCATGATGCGAGTGGATGTAATCTGACCGTCAATAACCCACACCGGTATGACCCTGGAGTGTTCCAGAATGTTTGACGTGATACTTCCCGCAAACGTTTCCTGAAACCGGGAAATCCCCCTTCTGCCAACGGCAATGGCATCGTAATGATCCTGCTGAGCATATTCGATAATGTCTTTGGCACATCCAATTTTTCTGGGTTGGGTGATCACCTGAATATGCTCTGGCTTGACCCCCAAATCCACCATGCTCTTTTTGCATTTATCGAGCAACGATTGTGAAGCGTCTTCTTGTTTCTGTGTCAGACGTTTCAGTTCCTGTTGTTTCGATCCATCTTTTTTGGCTTCATCCAGTAAAAAATCCGAAATGGGGGGCTGCACATGAAGCAATGTATAAGTAAGATTTTTTACCGCAGAAGAAATCTTGACAGCATAGTGAACAGCGTTTCTGGAATGAATCGAATCATCTATTGCAAGCAGTATTTTTTTTTCCATTGTTACCCTCGGCCCTTTGGGTTAAAAAAGTTACACCATGATTTTACAAATCAAGCCATCATAAATTCGATATGTTCCTTTTCCCGGTTCATGCATGTTGTGTGTAATGGGAAGGGATAAAAATAAAAACAGTTGGCGGAAAGTAGCAAGAGACAATGAAATGATCAAGCGGTATCTGCTGCAAATACATTGTCTTTAGGCATTCTGCGAGCGAACGGAAACTGCATTTTTGATAAATGTTTTCCACGAGGAACGCATTGTTTAACAGACATAGAGATTCTAACATGATGTAATTGGCGCTTCCAAATCGACGCAAATTTAGTTTGCTTTTTAATTTGGTTTTGATAGCATAAACTCGATGGGTAAAAAAGGTGGTGGGCCTTGTTAACCGAATCTTGATCACCCTGATCAGTTCAGTTCACGGTAAAATAGTAGGAATAATCCGAGAAAGCAGCGGACAGCGTATCGGGTTTACCGATTGCCGGATCGATCGCCTGCTTTGCCATCAGAGGGGATACCACATACGCAAAAAACTGACCAGACAATGCTGAGATCAAACAGTTTAATCGATTAGTATTTTAAACAAGAAAGGAGACTATTATGAAAAAACTGAATATGCTACTTATTTTTATATCTGTTGTTTATTTGCGTACCCCAAGGAACGCATGAATTCATTGCAATGGAGTGCAACGGTGGTAGTGCAATTGCATCTTGAGGGCCTAAGACATATGAACAAAAGAAATTTAGTGTTGTGAATATCCGTTGTGAATGACACTCCTAAAATATCATATGAAACTGATAGAATTTGTCCTGATCATCGGTGGCCACAGTTTTTTATACTCAATGTCTGTTGCTGTGCATGAACCCTAACTATGGTCAGCATTGTCCGGTTTCGTTTTTGCGATAGGATTAACTATACCCCGGTAAGGAAGGAAGATAATATGACCTCAAATTGATTTTTTGCATCTACCAGTTCCATTCCCTTGGAGCGGTATCAGTTTACTTTATCACCAATTTCAGTCTGGCCTTTCCTTCCTCACCAGCGCTAACATAATCATGTCTATCTATCAATTATACTTTTTTCATGGATGTTATTTCATAAACGGCATGTTCATATTTTCAGTACCACTGATTTATTATAATAACACGTTAAATCATGAGGTTGTATCATCTCCTGCTTCACCTGTAGATGACCCAGCCATTGATTTCAATGCAGCAAGAAGCTGTTGGGTGACAGATGGATCGCAAGGCTGATGGGTAGCGCTCGCACCCTGTAAATATGGTAATATCAGAGATGGATCGCTGGGTAATGTTTCAGGACTATCGGTTCCGCCTGTTTGGCCAGAACTCGCATCGCTTTCTGCTGATTTCAATGCAGCAAGAAGCTGTTGGGTGACAGATGGATCGCAAGGCTGATGGGTAGCGCTCGCAGCCTGTAAATACGGTAATATCAGAGATGGATCGCTGGATAATGTTTCAGGGCTATCGGTTCTGCTTGTTTGGCTAGAACGTGAATCACTTTCTGTTTGAGCGGTAGACAATCTAGACATCGATTTCAATTCAGCAAGAAACTGTTGGTTATGAGATGCGTCACTGGATTTCGAAGTTGTGTTTTGAGACTGAAAATACGGTGAGAAGTGAATGGGGCTGTTATACGATGTTTGAATTGACATAGCTGTCCTCCTTTATTGTGCAAATTATTATTATGTGATTTCGCTTCTATGCTTTCAAGATAAAGATTTCGGGTGCGTTATCGGTCGGGGTTATAACAAAAAGTACTATCCCCTCCCTGCTGCCTTCCCAAAACCATTAAACATGATATGAATTCCTTTTCCTAATAATAAGCAAAATAAGTGCCAGCTAATCATTTAGTCATAAAATTAAAGCTATTTTTCGTATTTTTAGATAGTTAGCTTGCCCAAACAGTGAATAATAGTTCATACACAGAATGTTAATGGTCAATATTTTGACGCCGCCGGATAGGAGTGGGATGTGGGTGCAACATCGCAGATTCTCACCGGCTTTTCTTCGTTTCAGCTCACTGCCCGTCTTTAGTTTTTTCAGACAAGATCAACTGATAGGCGGTTTTTCGGGATATGCCGAATTGTGATGCAATTTTTCTGGCAAGCTCACCAGGGCTTTCCGACGCATGCAGGAGATACTCCGAAACGCTGGTTTCCAGAGATTCAGCAGAGATGGGGTTGTCCTTGTTTTTCCCGGAAAGCACCAGGGTACACTCGCCTTTAATCTCGCTGCGATCTGACAAATTCGCCAACATCTCCGAAATGGACCCGCGGATAAATTCCTCATACCGTTTGGTCATTTCACGGCATACCACACCACAGCGATCTCCCAGAACCGCCAGGCAATCATTTAAAAAAGAAACCACCCGCTTCGGCGATTCATAAAATATCAGAGTTCTATGCTCGTTTTCAATATACTTCAGCACGGCCATTCGCCGAGTCTGTTTTTTTGGCGGAAATCCCAAAAACACAAAAGCGTCTGTGGGAAGGCCGGAAACACTGAGTGCGGCGATAGCGGCAGATACCCCGGGAATGGGGATGACCTTGACGCCTGCCTGAATTGCCGCGCTGATCAACCGATATCCGGGATCCGATACCAACGGGGTGCCGGCATCGGAAACCAGCGCGATAGATACGCCGTCCTGGAGTTTTTGAATGAACTGTAAAGCACGCTCGGATTCATTATAATCGTGGCAGGAAATAAGGGGAGAGGATATCTGATACCGCGAAAGCAACCGGCCGGTGTGACGGGTATCCTCGGCAGCCACCAGGTCCACACCGGCCAGCACATTCAGCGCTCGCAGGGTGATATCTGCGAAATTACCGATCGGGGTCGCCACCACATAGAGCGCCCCCTTCTCGACACCCTGAGACGAATCAGCGAGAGGAAAATTCAAAAGCATTTTTGATCAGCTCTATGGTATTGCGGCCAGATTCCGAGAATATCGCCACCACGTCGAACCGGGCCCTAGTATAGCTTTGATGCGTGGATTTGAGATAGTAGAGGGCAACTTGTGAAATTTTGCGTTGTTTTTGAAGGGTAACAGCATATTTGGGATTGCCGAAGGCCGCAGATGACCGCGATTTGACCTCGACAAAGGCGAGGGTTTCGTTGTCTCTGGCAATGATATCGATTTCTCCCATGCGAGTGCGGTAGTTCTGCTCCAGGATGTGGTATCCCTGCCGCTTTAGATAGATCGCCGCCAAGGACTCATTGTTCTTTCCGAATATCTGTAAGGAATTGACCATGATTTCCCTGTTCCTTTACCCCTTTAAAGCTTTTCCGGTGAATGGGAGAGCAGCCATACCGCCGGATGGCTTCTTTGTGAAACAGGGTCGGATATCCTTTATGGGCGGCAAAACCAAAGACAGGATAGTCTTCGTGGTAACGTTCCATCAGGATGTCCCGGGTCACTTTTGCAATAATGGAGGCGGCTCCGATGGAAATACTCAGCCCATCTCCTTTGGGGATGGCTTCCTGAGACAGTGACAGCGGCAGGCAGAAACTTCCGTCGATCAACACATGCTCCGGAGGGGGGTACAGGTTCTCGACAGCAATGACCATCGACAGCAGGGAGGCCTTTAAAATATTGGTTCTGTCGATTTCACCGGAATCCACGATGCCGATGCCAACAGCATCGGCATGTTCATAAATCCTGTGATACAGGGCTTGCCGCTTTTTGGGAGTCAGCTTTTTGGAATCCGTAACCCCCGAAACCGGAAAGAAAAATGGGAGAATGACGGCGGCTGATACCACCGGTCCGGCCAGGGGGCCCCGGCCGGCCTCATCGACGCCGGCAATTCGCATCAGACCGCTCTGGCGCGCCCGGTACTCAAAACGCCACAGATCGATATCCATGCAGCCTTTCAGGAACGATCTTCTTTAATTCTGGCAGCCTTGCCCTTCAGTTTGCGAATATAATAAATTTTGGACTGCCGGACATCCCCTTTTGAAACCACTTCAATCCGATCGATAATCGGTGAGTGCAGCGGGAAAATACGCTCAACCCCGATCCCGTAAGAGACTTTTCTGACCATAAAGGTTGCATTCGTGGTACCTCTGCGTTTACTGATCACGACCCCTTCAAAGGCCTGAATACGCTCTTTTTCACCTTCCTTGATTTTAACATGAACCTTTACCGTATCTCCGGCGGAAAACTGCGGCAGATCCAGCCGCATCATTTCTTTTTCCAAAAGCCTGACAGTTTCCATAACTCCCCCAATAAATTGTTATCAAACGATTTAACTGATTAAACATGCATAAAACTGATGTCGTCTCCGATAGCTGAGAAAACAGTATATCATGTTTATTTCTTTCGCGTGTTTCGTGTATTTCGTAGTTAACACTATTTTCATTAAAATGATAATCAGGATCACTGCACCGATGATCGGGCCAGCAGGCGATCCAGAATAATGGATGTCGCAGAACGGACCGACAGGTGATTGTACTCCGTATTGCCGTAAATCGGATCCAGAATGTGATCCGCTTCTTCCATGCAGTCCTGAGAAAGCCCCCATGCCGTACCGAACACCAGCAGATAGGGATCTGCTGGTTCCAGCAGTTCCCGAAACCGGGATATGGAAATGCTCCCGGAGTGCTTTCTGGCGCTGGTCACGACTGTCCGAGGATAGCCTTCTCCCCCCTTAATCGCAATATCTTCCCTGGCATTTTCCAGCGTATCCTGGATACGAACCATTTCCAGCGCCTGGCACCGCTTGGGATTATATGCTGCGCCGAAACCATCTGTCCAGTGCGAAACCAGCGTATGAACCAGCGACTGCTGGTCCTCGAGCGGGGTGATGACATACAGCGCCCTGGCTCCGTAAGTTCTTGCAGCCCTTGCCATGTCATGAATATCCAGGTTGGTCACCGCCGATGCGATGATATCACCCCGTTTATTGACGACCGGGTAATGCGCCAGCGCCAGATAGAGATTGGAACTGCAGGATGTGGTCAATGTCCAGACGCCATTGTTGAATGATTTTAATCTCGGCCGGTGTAAACCGTCGTTGCATCAGCAAATCCTTGCGTTTCAAAAACGTGCGAATCAGCGATGCTTCCATCCGCCATTTCTCGATTTGTGCATGATTGCCCGAAAGCAAAACATCCGGAACCAAATCATCTTCAAAATTTGCCGGCCGCGTATAATGACCGTGTTCCAGAAGGCTGTCGCTGAAGGAATCCTTCTGAGCGGACGTCTCTCCGCCAAGAGCGCCGGGAATCAGCCGGACTACGGCTTCCATCAGCACCATTGCCGGAAGTTCCCCGCCGGTCAACACATAGTCGCCGATTGAGATTTCGTCATCCACAAACCGCTGGCAGATCCGCTCATCAATCCCCTCATACCGGCCGCAAATCAGGATCAACCCGGACTGAACGGAAAGCTCTGCAGCAATCTCCTGAGTGAACACGCGGCCTTGCGGGGACAGATAGACGGTTCTGGCGCCTGGTGCTGCAGTTAAAGCCCACCGGATAGCGGCTGCCAGAGGCTCCGGTTTCATGACCATACCGTTTCCGCCGCCATAGGGCCGATCATCTGTCACCAAATGCCTACCGGATGCAAAATCCCTAATATTGACGGCAGCGGCGGTAATGACACCCAGCTCGATAGCCCGCCGGACAATGCCATGGTCCCAAAAGAGCTGAAACATTTCCGGAAAAATTGTCAATGCCTGAAAATTCATAGACGTTTTCCGGAAGCCGGTTGCTTCCGCCTTTGTTTCAAGCCGGCAAATTCGTTTCTACAGGCCTTCAGGAATATCCACCCGCATGATCCTCCGATTCAAATCGATTTCTATAACGACGGAGGCAATGGCGGGGATGAGTATCTCGCCGTTATCCAAGGTTTTCACCACATACACATCGTTGCTGCCAGTCTCGATAAGAGATGATACCGTTCCGACGGCATGACCATCCACCGAAATTACCGATATCCCAAGGATATCCGACCAGTAATATGTATCGGGTTCAAGCTCGGGCAGTCTGTATTTTTCAATCAACAGCTCTGAGCCCGGCAGCTTTTCAGCCTCCGTGCGATCGAATACGCCTTTTAACAGGAGAAGCAATATGCGACCCTGCGGCCTGGCATCCATTATTTCCATCACACAACTGGCGCCTTTGGGCTCCCGGACAATGACGGAAAGGCCGGGCAAAAGCAGTGATACAGATTCCGCCTCACAGTGAATCTTGACATATCCCTTGATACCATGGACGCCGACAATTTTTCCGATGGCCACAAGCGTATCGGAATTCATGGTGTTTCAGCAATCTTATTCAATGATTTCAAGTACCGATCTTTTTTTACTTTTGGCGGAGGCCGCACTCAGAATGGTTCGCATGGCGCGGGCCGTTCGCCCCTGTTTTCCAATGACTTTTCCCAAATCCTCTTTGGCGACCTTCAGCTCGAGAACCGATGTCTGGCTCCCCTCGATCTCTGAAACCGTCACCTGCTCAGGGTGATCAACAAGCGCTCTGGCAATATAATCGATCAGTTCTTTCATAGCTCCCCCTCCTTGGATGGCAGGCGAGAATCCGGAAAAAAGGCGTCATGAACAAGGACTTCAGGCCGGTATGTCCGCTATGCCCTGTTTCTTCAATAGGCTTTTAACCGTATCGGTCGGCGTTGCACCCTGGCTGACCCAGTATTGAACGCGATCCATTTTCAAGAAAACTTCAGCCGGAGTGTTCAGCGGATTATAGGTTCCCAGATTTTCCAGAAACTTGCCATCCCTAGGACACTGCCCATCTGCAGCCACAATGCGGTAAAAAGGTCGTTTTTTTGCGCCGTGTCTGGCCAGTCTAATTTTAACAGACATATATCTCTCCTTGTAAGTGATGAATTACGATTGAATAAACATGAATTCGTAATTATTTAAACGGCGAAAAGCCCCTGCTGAATTTCTTTAAGCCGCCCTTGTTGATTTTTTTCATCATTTTCATGACATGGTCATAATTTTTCAACAATTGATTGACATCCTGAACCGTCGTGCCACTGCCGCAAGCTATGCGTTTTCTCCGGCTGCCATTGATAATCCCGTGTTTGTGACGCTCCTGCGGGGTCATGGAATTGATAATGGCCACCACCCGGCCCAGTTCCTTTTCATCTACCTGCAGATCCTTCAGATGCTTGTTTTGACTGACACCCGGAATCATGTTGATGAGATCAGTCAAAGATCCCATTTTTCGGATCTGAATCATCTGATCTCGAAAATCCTCAAGGGTAAACTGGTTTTTTCGAAGCTTTTTTTCCAGTTCGATTGCCTGTTTTTCATCCACCACGGATTGCGCTTTCTCAATCATGGTCAGGACATCGCCCATACCCAGAATTCTGGATGCCATCCGGTCTGGATGAAAGACCTCAAAATCATTGAGTTTTTCACCAACACCAACAAATTTGATGGGTTTGTCGATAACCGACTTGATAGAGATCGCAGCCCCGCCCCGGGCATCCCCGTCCATTTTGGTAAGAATCACGCCGCTGATATTCAGGGTGTCGTTAAAAGCCGTGGCAATGTTGACGGCATCCTGGCCAGTCATGGCGTCGGCCACCAACAAGATATCCGATGGTTTCAGGCGGTCTCGAATGCGGACCAGTTCCTGCATCAGGTCCGCATCGATGTGCAACCGACCTGCAGTGTCCAGGATAAGCGTATCCAAGCCTTCGCGCTGCGCCTGGTTTCTGGCTTCCACGCAGATATCCACCGGATCCATATCCGGCGTAGAAGGATACACCGGTATCGAGAGCTGTTCGCCCAGTTTTTTGAGCTGATCGATGGCCGCCGGACGATAGACGTCGGCAGGAACCAGATAAGGTTTTTTTCCTTTTTTTCTTAAAAATATTGAAAGTTTTCCAGCAGTTGTGGTTTTTCCGGAACCCTGAAGGCCGATCAGCATGATGGAAACCGGCCTGTCGCCCGACAGATTCAGGTCCTCCTGCCGGGAGCCCATCAACCGGGTCAGTTCTTCGTTGACAATCTTTATGACCTGCTGGCCGGGCGTCAGGCTGGACATGACCTCCTGGCCCAATGCCCGTTCCTTGATATCGGCGACGAATTTTTTCACCACTTTATAGTGGACATCGGCCTCAAGAAGCGCCAGTCGCACTTCTTTCAATCCATCCTGAATATTTTTTTCAGACAGCTTTCCATGACCCTTGAGCTGTTTAAAAACGGCATTCAGTTTGTCGCTGAGCGTGTCAAACATAAAAATCACCTAATGGCGTTACTAAATCCTTGAAAATAATATGGAAGAAATGGTATGTCAAGAAAATTATCTTTTTTCATGAAAGGATGCCATGAGTACATCCACACCAACGGACATTAAAAACCTGAGCAAGGAACAACTGGGAGCCTGGCTGGCGGCAAACGGCATCAAACCCTACCGTGCCGGTCAGATTTTTAAATGGGTATTTTCCCACCAAGTGGATCAGTTTAACAGCATGACAGACCTGGGTCAAGAACTGCGAGAAAAACTTGCCGCCCATTTCGTCATTTCCCGTCTGGAAACCGAAAAAATCGCGACATCCCAAGACGGTTCCCAGAAATACCTTTTCAAGCTGGCGGACGGCAACCATATCGAGACCGTTCTGATCCCAGAAAAAAAACATGTTACCCTGTGCATATCCTGTCAGGTCGGGTGCGCCATGGGATGCGGATTCTGCCTGACGGCAGCCGGCGGGTTTATTCGAAACCTGACGGCGGGTGAAATCGTTTCCCAGGTTCGGGATATCAAAAAACATATCAGCGCACAGCCGCTGTCCAATATCGTCCTGATGGGAATGGGAGAGCCGCTTGCCAATTATGACAATGTAATCCAGGCGATTCGGATTCTGACGGACAGGGATTTCGGGCTGGAATTCTCGACCCGCAGAGTGACCCTATCGACAGCCGGGCTGGTTCCGGAGCTACTGCAACTTGGAAAAGATGTCTCTGTCAACCTGGCCATATCGCTTAATGCAACAGACAATGAAACCCGGACCCGGCTGATGCCCATCAACCGGAAATATCCTCTGGAAGCGCTTCTGGAAGCCTGCCGGCAGTATCCCCTGCCACCCAGAAAGCGCATTACGTTTGAATACATTTTGATCCAGGGAATCAACGATTCCCCGGAAGACGCCTTGCGGCTGTCGAAACTGCTGCGACCCATCAAGGCCAAAATCAATCTGATTCCCTTCAATGAACATTCGAGCAGTCTCTTTCAAAGGCCTGATGAAAAAACCATTCTGGCATTTCAGGACTTACTGGTTCAGCACAACTATACGGCCATTGTCCGAAACAGCAAAGGCCGGGATATTTCCGCTGCCTGCGGGCAGTTAAGGGCAACCCATGAAAATACTTGAAATCGAGATCAAGTTTTATATTGCAGACATCGACGCCACTCGCAACCGCATCCGTTCTCTCGGAGCTGCATGGCAGGGCCGCGGTTTTGAATCCAACATCCGGTTTGACGATGACACGATGCGACTGACCCGTGAAAAAAAACTGCTCCGGCTCCGTCAGGACAGCCGTTGCCGGCTGACCGTAAAAACACCACCGAATGATACGGACAGTGGATTTAAGATATTCAGGGAGCTGGAAGTGGATGTTTGCGATTCTGAAACGATGATCGCCATACTGGCCGAGCTGGGCTATTTTCCCCGGCAGGTATATGAAAAACAGCGGGAAACTTATCTTTTTAAACAAGTAGAGCTGTGTCTGGACACACTGCCATATGGGCATTTTCTGGAAATCGAGGGAGAAAAAGACAATATCCGGAGTGCGGTTGAAGCACTGGATTTAAACTGGGAAAAACGAATCACCACCAATTATCTTTCTCTGTTTGACATACTCCGAAAGCAGTTGAATCTGCCGTTTGAAGATGTCACTTTTGAGAACTTCAAGAAAGTGCAGATAGACGAATCCCGTATCCGCAAAATTCTGGGCGAGGCTATCCTGCTCGGTTGAAATTTTTATGATCCGTCCGGATAATAGGTTGCGCAGGCATTGTGTGATTCCCATGTGGTAACACTGTAAAGATATGCCGTCGATGAATGAAAAACATGCTGAAGCTCACGCGCGATAAAAAGCGCGATATTTTCGGAAGATGCGGGAAAATGGTCGCCAAACGCGTCTAATTCATTTAAAAAACAGTGATCCAACTTCTCGGCGATGCGTTTGACCTCCTGCTTGATTTCTCCGAAATCCAACAACACGCCGGCATCGTTCAGTTCTTTTCCCCGTATGCAAACATCGACCTTCCAGTTATGACCATGAAGGTTTTCGCATTTCTTATCCACCATTTTAAGTTGATGCGCTGCTGCAAAATGCGTAACGACTTTGAGTTCAAACATCATCTCTCCTTCTCTGAACCGGGACTACCTTCCGGCAGATCCCCCTTTTAACATATTTTTCAGTTTATTTGAAAACTTGCCGGACTCCAGTTTTTTAAATTCCCGAAGCAGCTCTTCCTGTTTTTTGCTGAGATTGGTCGGCGTTTTAATATCGACCTGAATGACCTGATCGCCACGTCTTCCGTTTCTTAAAGAAGGAATGCCTTCTCCGGGAAAACGAAACAACTCCCCGGGCTGCGTTCCTTTTGGAATTTTCAGAACTTGCTCGCCTTTCAATGTCGGAACGGTGATTTCATCTCCGAGTGCAGCCTGAATAAATGAAATGGGTATTGAGCAGATCACATCCACATTGTTTCTCTGAAAAAAATCGTGAGGTTCGACGTGAATAAAGACATAGAGATCCCCGGGAGGACCATTAAAGGAACCGGCTTCACCCTCGCCGGTCAGTCTGAGGCGGGACCCGGTATCCACACCGCCCGGAATTTTTACAGAGACTTTTTTGCGAATCAGAATCTTGCCGGCGCCGTTGCATTCCGAACAGGGATTAGTAATGATCTGTCCTTGGCCCCGACAGGAGGGACAGGTCGTTCTGACCGTAAAAAAACCCTGACTCCGAGAAACTTGACCGGTTCCCTGACAGTGCCGGCAGTTTTCCGGATATGTTCCCGGCTTGCAAGCGCTGCCTTCACACTGCGGACAGGTTGCCGTCTTTTCAAGGTCAATTTCAGTTTCAGTTCCGAATGCGGCTTTCATAAAACTGAGACGCATGTCGTAGCGAAGATCGGAACCTCTCTGTGTACGGCTCTGGGATCGATTGGCCCCTGAAAATCCGAAAAGGTCTTCAAAAATCCCCCCAAAATTTGAAAATATATCTTCAAATCCGCGAAATCCGGAAAATCCAGCGCCCTCAAGGCCTTGGTGACCATATTGGTCATAAATCTGTCGTTTTTGAGGGTCCTGGAGCACTTCATACGCTTCGGCGGCTTCTTTGAACTTTTCTTCTGCAGCCTTGTTGCCGGGGTTTTTATCCGGATGATACTTGATGGCCTGTTTTCGATAAGCTGATTTCAGATCGCTCTCTGTGGCATCCCGACTGACGCCTAAAATTTCGTAATAATCCCTTTTGATGGTCATGGAGTATCCTGATGGTAATCAATCAGATATCTGATTGGAAAATAAAAACGATAGGTTGCAAGATAAATATTCTGGGTGCGTTATCGATTGGAGATGTATAAGAAAAGTACTATCCCCTCCCTGCTGCCTTCGCAAAAACCATTATCTTGAAAACTATGCATAATCTAATACCGCCTAAGTCTAATGCAATATTGGGTATTGTCAACCCACGAAAGGCCGTCGGATTACGGTATCTTTTTTCCAGCGCTCATCATCCCGACGGGGGTACTCGATATTGTAGTGCAACCCTCTGCTTTCTTTTCGGTGCATGGCGCATGTGATGATCAACTCGGCAACCATGGCAATATTTCGCAGCTCTACCAGATCGGCGGAAACCTTAAAGTCCCAATAATATTCCTGAATTTCATTTTGAATGATTTCGATGCGACGCCTTGCCCGGTTCAGCCGCTTGTCCGAGCGAACGATACCCACATAGTTCCACATAAAACGGCGAATCTCATCCCAGTTTTGAGTGACCATGATCAGTTCATCGCCATGCGTCGTGCCGACCTCATCCCAGCCGGGCGTATCGGGCGTTGCCCTGAAATCCATGGTCTGAATATCCATTACCGCCTGTTCCGCTGCAGAATGCGCATACACCAGCGCCTCGATCAGAGAATTGCTGGCAAGACGGTTGGCCCCGTGGAGCCCCGTACAGGCGGTCTCACCAATGGCATACAGCCTGTGAATATCCGTGCGGCCGCACATATCCGTGGAAACGCCGCCGCACATGTAATGAGCGGCCGGCACCACCGGAATGGGCCCGGCTGTCATATCCAGACCGAAACTCAGGCATTTCTGATAAAGATTGGGAAACCGCGTTTTGATAAATTCCGGCTTTTTATGCGAAATATCGAGGTAAACCGAATCATCTCCGCTTTTTTTCAACTCAGTGTCTATGGCCCGGGCCACGACATCTCTACAGGCCAGATCTTTTTGCGGATCATATCTTTCCATGAAAGCATGTCCGGAGCTGTCTATCAGAACGCCCCCCTCCCCTCTGACAGCTTCGGAAATCAGAAAATTCTTGGCATCCGGATGATATAGACAGGTGGGATGAAACTGAACGAATTCCAGGTTGGCGACGGTAGCGCCTGCCCGGTACCCCATGGCAATACCATCGCCTGTTGCGATGTCGGGATTACTGGTGTACAGGTAGACTTTTCCGGCCCCGCCGGTTGCCAAAAGCGTTATATTGGCTTCAAAGGTATGTACCTGCTGGGTGAACCGATCCAGAACAAACGCCCCGCAACAGAAGGCTTCATGGGTTGTGGTCACCAGTCCGCGTTTCATCCGCGTAGAACAGGTAATCAAGTCTATGGCGATATGATTTTCAATCACACGGATTCGTTCGTGCTCCCGGACATGCGCGACCAGAACTTTTTCCAGTTCCAGTCCGGTCATATCCTGGGCATGAACAATCCGTTTCTGGGAATGCCCACCTTCACGGCCTAGATCGAAATTCAGCGGCCCGTGAGATCGCTGCTCTTCCTTCAGATTGAATTTGACCCCCAGGTCGATGAGTTCGCGAATCCGGTCCGGACCGGACTTAACCACTTTTTCAACAACTTCCTGGTTGCAGAGGCCATCTCCGGAAGCCAGGGTATCCTGAATATGCAGGTCAAAAGAATCGACTTGGCTGAAAACGGAAGCAATTCCCCCTTGCGCCTGCGTGGTATTGCTGTCCATGATGCCTTTTTTGGTTATCAACACCACTTCCCCGAAATCGGCAGCCTTCAGCGCGAATGTCAATCCTGCCACACCACTGCCAATCACCAAAAAATCGGTTTGAATTTTCACGAGAATACCTTTTGTTGCTATTTCATCAACGAATCAGAGAATAAGAACGTTTCCTTTTGGCAATCAGCCCGATCAGGAAACCTGCCAGCAACACACCGCTGCCTGCCAGAAACCATTTAAAATTCTGGTCGAAACTGGCTTTTCCAACCTCAGCTTCGAGCGTTTCGAGTTTTTTACCCTGATCGGCAAATTTGATCAGCGCCTCTTCATAATCAGCTCTGAGTTTGACAACTTCCTGAGAATCCTTTTTCAATGTCTGATAACTGTCGTTCAGCGATTGAAACTGCTTGGCGCAATTCTGCTGGTCCGCTGCAAGCTTCTCGTTTTCTTCCTTCAGCCGGTGGCAATCCGCCTGGGGGGCTGCTGACTGTGAAAGCAGATCGGCATATTTTTTTTCAAGCACCTTGAGCGCAACGGAACTGGGCATCTGTGTTGACAAAAAACGGCTGAGAACCCATCCTTCCTTGTCGTCTGAAAGCTTGATTTTTGTCCATTCATCTCCAAACTGTAAAACATTCACCTGGTCTCCCGAGGTCAGGATGCTGACAATTTTCTTGTCATTCCCCGGTTCTTTACGCACTGTAAGTCTGATATTCTCTGAGACATAAACGGTTTCGGCCCATGAGGTCGCAGCCGCCAATAACATCCAGCATCCGATCACAATCAAACGTTTCATGGATAGCGATCTCCAAAGTTGGGGTTGCCCTGATCAGCACCAGGGTTTGCTCTGCACAATTCGTTATTTTGGGTTGAATTCCCTTGTTCTGTCAATAATTTCTTTTCAAATCAACATAGCTGTGGTACTTTTCACAACATAAAATAAGAGATCATCCGCATCCGTTCCGATGCCATTCATTCTGATACTGCTTGGGTGACAGGCAATGATTGTTTTTGATTTAGTATGCATACAGGGCCACAAATTTGAAGGCTGGTTTAATAACGGGAATGCCTTCGAAGAACAGAAAGTCGGAGGATTGTTAACCTGTCCGGTTTGCAATGCCGATGATATTTCGAAAATTCCAACAGCTTTTTCTATTAAATCTCCTCATTCGGAAAATTCACCTGCCATTCCGCAGAAAGAGCTTGCCAAACTCGAAAAAACATTCGCTGCATTCATTGAAAATAATTTCGATAACGTGGGTTCCCGTTTTGCCACAGAAGCCTTGAAAATCCATTACGGCATCAGCGAACCCCGGAACATCAGAGGAACCAGCACGCAGGAAGAAGAAAAGACGCTTAAAGCAGAAGGCATTGAATTTATCAAGATCCCCGTTGTTTCAGATGACGGATGACAGATGGCGGAACAATCAACCGCATCGTTCGTCATGCGTCATCCGTCCAGTGTCACAAGCACCGCATAATCGACATTCCGACATTGGACAGGCAGGCGATATCTTTCCTGCCACCGCCTTGAGGTACTCCTTTTCCAGGAACTTCTTTTTAACCCTGTTATCGATGTGATCCCATGGCAACAATTCATCCAGAGACCGCTGGCGATGAATATAAAATGAGAGAGAAAACGCAGGTGTATCCCTGAATGTTTTTCCCCAGTTGCCTCTGTTCTGAACGGCCCGGATCAGCAGATCCGATACCCTGCGATCTCCTCTGGATAACAACGCCTGAACAACGGCCTCTTTCAGACTGTTTGTTTCGATCCTGACATTGGGAACATGTTTGAGACCGCGGGTGATCATTGCCAGTTTTTTTTTCAACAGCGGCACGGCATCCATTGCCACCCACTGGAAAGGCGTCGCCGGCTTGGGAATGAACGTGTTGACGCTGATGGTCATGTCGCCGATCCGGCCCTGAGCCCTGCTGCTTTTCAGAAATGCAGCCTTGATTTTCAAGCATAGGATGACAATGGCTTCAACATCTTCGATGGTTTCTGTGGGAAGCCCCACCATAAAATAGAGTTTCAAATTCGGAATGCCGGATGTCACCAGCGCTGCCGCTGCATTCAAAATCTGATCTTCCGTGATTCCCTTATTGATCACCCGACGCATCCGATCCGATCCGGCATCCGGGGCGATGGTCGCCGTCTTGACCCGACTCAGCGCCAGTGATGACAACAAATCCGGTGTCAGAGCATCCGCCCGAAGCGAACTGAAAGACAACTGAACCCCTGTTTCCCGTGCCTGATCGCAGAGTATGCCAAGATCCGGAAGATCCGATACGGCAGCACCGACCAGACCGATTTTTGTGGATAGTTGCGCCCCTTTTCGAATACACTCCTGAAGCAGGGGCAATGGCCTGAACCGCGGAGGTCGGTAAACAAATCCTGCGGAACAAAACCGACAGCCATGGGCACACCCCCTGCTGACTTCAATCAGATACGTGTTTCCAAATGATGAATTCGGCGTAACGATCACACTCTGGGTGGCCACATTCTCAAGATGGGGAACATGGACGCGGGTGATTTTTCGGGGGATATTCACTACAGGAATGAGCGATTCAAGGATGCCGCCAGATGTATAATGATCCTCATAAAAAGCGGGTACATACGCACCTGGAACCTTGCATGCCAGATCCATCAGGAGTTCATTGCGGCTGGAACCAGATTCGACACACTCAATAAAACGGGGAAGCAGATTTTCAGCCTCTCCGATCAGAAAACAGTCGATAAAATGGGCGATGGGTTCAGGATTGATGAAACAGGCGACGCCACCGGCAATGATGAGTGGATGCGCTTCGGATCGCTGAGAAGACAGCAGAGGTATTCCGGCATCATTGAGCAGAATCAGCAGGTTCAGATAATCATTTTCAAAAGAAATCGAGAAGGCGACGATATCGAATTTTTCGAGATGGCTGTTGGATTCCAAAGAAACCGCCGGTCCGGGCGATTCCGGAAGAAACGCTCTTTCGCACACAACGGATTCTATATTGTTCAGCAGTTGATAAACAGCTTGAAACCCCAGATTGGGAAGACCCACGGCGTAATGATTCGGAAAAACCAGCACAATGCTGGTTCTTCCTTTCCAATTTTTTCGGATGATCCCGGTTTCGGTTTTGGCATACTGATGGTGGCTTCTTTCTCTGCCGCGCCCCAAACGCTAATCCGCCTTTCTTCTTAAGAAAGTAGGAACATCCAGGTCATATTCATCCTGAGGGTTGAGTTTGAAAGCGCTTTCATCTTCCGGAATCGCTGCTTCTTCCACCTTGTTCTGTTTCCGTTTAAAAGTAGGTTCTTCATAGTCGATGATATTTTCCATGTCCGACGGAGTAATGTCTCTGAGCCTTCCCCGAAGCGCAGTCAATTTCCGCCTGCCCGAAATCATTTCAACGCCGGAACCGATGCCCGTTGCAATGACGGTTACCCGCATCTCATCTCCGAGGGTGTCATCGAATATCTGGCCCCAAATGATTTCCGCATCGTCACCAACTTCTTTGTGAATGCGATCCGAGGCCTCCGTCATTTCATCAAGCGTAATCTCCCGCGTACTGGTGATGTTCATGAGAACGCCCTTGGCGCCGGATATGGACATATCCTCGAGCAGCGGATGCTGAATGGCCCTTTCGGCTGCCTCGATGGCACGGTTTTCACCGCTGGCAATACCAATCCCCATCAAAGCCATACCGGATTTGGACATGGTGTTTCGGACATCTGCAAAATCCAGATTCACATACCCGGGCATAAAAATAAGATCGGTGATGCCTTTGACAGAATTCAGCAGGATCTCATCTGCTTTTTTAAACATATCGATGAGTTTTGCATTTTTTGACGCCAGACCTCTCAACCGGTCGTTTGGAATCGTAATCACGGTATCCGCCACCTGACGAAGGGACTCGATACCTTCATCCGCACACCGGGCACGCTTTTTCCCTTCAAAAGAAAATGGCTTGGTAACAACTGCAACCGTAAGAATATCCATTTCCTTACAGATATCTGCAATAACCGGCGCAGCCCCCGTACCGGTCCCGCCGCCAAAGCCTGCGGTAATAAACACCATGTTGCTTCCTGCCAGCGCATTTCGGATGGCATCGGTATTTTCCAGCGCTGCATCTCTTCCGACTTGGGAATTGGCGCCAGCACCCAATCCCTTGGTCAAGTCTTCTCCAAGCTGAAGTTTAATCTGTGCCTTGGAACTGTTGAGGGCCTGCATATCTGTATTGGCTACGATAAAAGTAACCCCTTGAAGATTGGAATCAATCATATTGTTGACGGCATTTCCGCCGGCGCCGCCGACACCCACCACTTTAATGATAGCCTGTTTTTCGGTCTCTACATAACTAAAAGCCATACCCCACCCCCCTTGACCCCTCGGACAATGCCCTATTATTGGCAAATCGTATCATTAATCGTCAAATCACATCCTTAAACCATTTTTTCATCCGACTCATGATTCTGTTGAATATGTTTTTATCACGAATTCGAAACTTCCGGGTATGCTGATGTTTGGCGCCATAGAGTACCAGTCCCACCCCGGTTGCATACATGGGATTATTGACAACATCCACCAACCCGCTGATTCCCATCGGCCTGCCGATTCGGGTCGGCAGGCTGAAAACCGATTCTGCGGTTTCAATCGCACCCTCCAGCATCGATGATCCCCCGGTGATCACCACGCCGGAAGTGATGAAGTTTTCCATCCCCGCCCGATAAATTTCGCGCTTGATGAGCGAAAAGATTTCCTCCATGCGGGGCTCGAGAATCTCTGCCAGAATCTGCCTGGGAAGACTTCTGGATCTTCTTCCACCCATACCAGGCACTTCAACGATCTCTTCCGGGTTGATATTTCCGGTCACACAGGTACCAAACTTCTTTTTGATGACCTCTGCTTCAGTAAGGGGAGCCCGCAACCCAACGGCAATGTCATTGGTCAGGTTGTTTCCTCCCAGGGACAGCACAAAGGTGTGGCGGATGTTTCTTCCGGAAAATATCGCCAGATCCGTTGTTCCGCCGCCGATATCCAGCAACGCAGTTCCCAGTTCTTTTTCTTCATCGGCTAAAACAGCTTCGCCGGATGCCAGAGACTCCAGCACGATATCAAATACATCCAAACCGGCACGATTGGCGCATTTAACAATATTATGGGCTGATGTTACGGCGCCGGTGACAATATGAATCTTGACCTCGAGTCTGACACCCGCCATGCCGACCGGGTTTTGAATCCCTGTCTGGTCATCCACGATGAACTCCTGCGGCAGCACATGAATGACTTCTCGATCCATGGGAATGGCAACCGCCCTGGCGGCATCGATGACCCTTTCAACATCGTTTTGGCTAACTTCCGGCCCTTTTATGGCAATAATCCCCCGGCTGTTGAACCCGGTGACATGGCCTCCGGCGATACCAGCATATACCGATGTGATTTCGCAGCCGGCCATCAGTTCCGCCTCTTCGACCGCTTTCTTGATGGACTCGACAGTCGCCTCGATGTTGACAACGACACCTTTTCGCAGGCCAACAGAGGGGTGTACGCCGATTCCGATAATATTGATCTCGGTACCGGAAACCTCTCCGACAACGGCGCATATCTTGGTTGTTCCGATATCGAGACCAACAATGATATCTTGCTGCTTCGGCATGTCAAATCTCCTTGCGACCGTCTGAACGCGGCTCAGGATTCAATGGACTGATCACGACCCGGTTCATTTGACGCAAATCAATCCAGTCAATCCCCTGAATGAACTTATTGGTTTTAAAATAAGCAATTATTTTTTCCAGTCTCACAAATTTCTCCGAAAAATCCTGATAGCCGACTCTAACGGCATTGACATTGAAAGCTTGAATGGGTCCTGCAGCAAAAATCGTAATGCCTTCTTCCCTGTCGAGATGAATTCGTCGAATCGGCAGCCGAGACAATACACAAGCTGAATCATGTTCCAATTCCAGTAAATATAATACGGCATCATAATGGGTACTTCTTCGCAGATCTTCTTGATCCAAATCTGTGAAATCAACCCCTTCGATAACGGGCAATTCAACGGAATCCGAGTCTGATAGCTCTTTAAATATCTTGCCTTCCTGATTGATCAAAAATTTTCTGCCCATATCCAGAATGGCCAGAGGGTGATGTTCCTTTATGGCAAGCATTAACCGTCCAGGAAGCTCCCGCGTTATTTCTGCCTCGGCTATCCATGGATGAGCCAACAGGTATTTTTGGGAAAGCGGGAGATTGACCAAAAGGACATTGGTATCAGGCAATATCCGGGCTGCATCCAGAACATCCTGTATGCTCAGCCGCTTATTTCCCGTTACATCTAATGATGTTACCTTAAAATACGGACTCTGTAACATAATATCATGGCAGAATATGAAAAACAAACTCATTAATGCGATCCCCAGTATCCCGGCCAGTACATTCAGACAAGAACGCCGAAAACGGGCTCTTTTCATCCGGCGAATCGCTGAATCTCTTCTATATCGGTTCCGCTTCAACACTTCAATTTCCGATCACGATCACTTCCGGTTCAAGGTTCACATGAAACTGTTGATCGACGATTTGCCGCATGCTGTCCATCAGAGCCAGAATATCAGCCGCGGTTGCAGATCCAGTGTTGACGATAAAATTGGCATGTTTTATCGAAATTTCGGCGCCGCCGATTTTCCGGCCCTTCAATCCGCAAAGGTCGATCAGCTCTCCGGCAGTTTTCCCAGTTGACGGATTTTTAAAAATACATCCGGCACTCAGCAGCGACATCGGCTGCCGGTGTTTGCGATTTCTCAGAATTTCTCCGGCCGCCTGCTTCAGATCAATGGCGTTTTCCCTGACAAGCGAAAACCTGCCGGAAACGATAATGGTTTCATGAGAAAAAGAATTTTCGCCAAAGCTCTGCGGGAGCGTCAGCTTTCGATAGGAAAAACTCAAAGAATTTCTGCCGATTCTTTCCAGCCGGCCACTTGGATACAATACCAGAATAGAATCCAGGACATCTGATATCCAGCCCAGAGCTGTTCCGGCATTCATTCGAATGGCGCCGCCCACGGTTCCGGGAATTCCCAGAGCAAAATTCATCCCTTTCAATCCGTTACGAATGGCATGGCTGCAAAAAAGGGGCAAACTGGTTCCCGCACTAACCGTCACCCTTGCATGGGATGATCCGACGTCTTCGATCACCATATCCGATATATACGGTTTCAGGCAGATGACAACACCGGAAATACCGGCATCCGTTACAATCAGATTGGTTCCGCCACCGACTACATGGTATGGCGCGTCCTTGACCGCCAGCCCTGAAACCAAAGCAACAAGTTCATCGGCCGACTTCACCTCGACAAACGCTTCGGCCGGCCCTCCTACACGAAACGACGTATGAAGAGACATCGGTTCATCATACCGAACCCGACCTGATGTTATATCGGCCAACCACCTCCTGGTTTCCGCATCAAGGAGAGCTTTTTTCATACCCGTCATGGAGTCTCTGCTATCCTTTTCAGAACGCCTTCCCCCACTTTCCAGACATCCCCCGCCCCCAAGGTCAACAGCACATCTCCGGACTTTAGAATTGAATGCAGATGTGTCGGCGCCGTCAATAGATTCTCCAGATAGACCACATTTTTGTGTCCTCGGGATCGAATACGCTCGCACAGGGCCAGCGCACTGACCCCTTCGATTTTCTTTTCGCAGGCGGCATAAATCGGCAGCACCGCCAGAACATCGCTCTGGTAAAATGCTCTGGTAAAATCATCGAAAAGCGCCAGGGTCCGGCTGTAACGGTGGGGCTGAAATACGATCACTTTTCGACGGCCCGGCCAGCATTCTTTAAGTGCTTCCAGGGTGCTTCGGATTTCTGTAGGGTGGTGTCCGTAATCATCCACCACGGTGACACCTCCGGCTTCGCCCTTGATTTCAAGACGGCGCTGAACACCTTGAAGAGTTTCAAGTGCGACTCGAATTTTTTCGAAGGGAATCCCGAGTTCCAATCCGACAGCCACGCTGGCTGTGGCATTATAGACATTGTGCAGCCCCGGAAGATTCAGCAGAATATCTCCCAGAAACTTGCCCCTGTAATCGATGCTGAATCGACTTTTCATGCCATTAAAAACCACATTTCTGGCCTGGTAGTCAGCCTGTGTACTCATACCGTAAGTGGTAAAGCGTTTCTTGATGTCGGGAATCAGATCCTGAATCGCTTCATTGTCGAGACATAGTACCGCCAGACCATAAAATGGAATCCGATCGATGAAAGCCAAAAACACCGATTTGATATGGTCCATATCCCGATAGAAGTCCAGATGCTCCCGATCGATATTCGTGATCACGGCGATGGTCGGGGAATACTTCAAAAAAGATCCGTCGCTTTCATCTGCTTCCGCAACGATAAAATCTCCTTTTCCCAAAACCGCATTGGTGCCGATACTTTTCAGCCTGCCGCCGATCACGACCGTGGGATCCAGCCCCCCCTGATCCAGAACCGATGATACGATCGAGGTCGTCGTGGTTTTGCCGTGAGCCCCGGCAACCGCCACACTGTATTTCAACCGCATCAATTCCGCCAGCATCTCCGCCCGGGGTATGACGGGAATCGACTCTTTCCGGGCAGCGATCACCTCAGGGTTATCGGAACCAATGGCCGATGAAACCACCACCACATCGGCGCCCTGAATCTGTTCACCGGAGTGCCCCTTATAAAGGGTACCCCCCAGTCTTTTTAAATTTTCTGTAATTTCAGACGATGCCTCATCCGATCCGGAAACCTGATAACCGATGTTGAGTAACAACTCGGCAATGCCACTCATGCCGATACCGCCGATACCGACAAAATGGATATGATACGTTTTTTGATACATAAACTCACATGTTTTAAAGGGTTATATAAAAATTGTCATCATTCATGCGGCTTTCATTCAAAAAGCGTATAACAGTCTTCAGCAATGATTTTGGCTGCATGGGGATTCCCTAATCGTCCGGCATGAAAAGCCATTTGATGCAGCATTTCCGGATTTTCGGCCAGACACCGGAGCCTTTCGGCCAGAACGGCGCCGGTCAAGCCGCTTTCCAGAATCACCTCCGCCGCCTGCGACTGAACCAGATAATCAGCATTGAATTCCTGATGATTATCGGATGCATAGGGAAAGGGAATCAGTATCGCGGGTTTTCCTGTTGCCGTAATTTCGGCAACCGTCGTTGCCCCAGACCTGCAGATCATCAGATCCGCCTGTTGATAGCATACCATCATGTCCTGAAAAAACGACTGAACGTTGCCCATGATACCATGGCGCCGATAGGCATCCTGAACCATTTCCAGATCCGCCGGACCGGTCTGGTGAATATAATAGTAACCGTGATGCTTTAGCAGAGGAAGTGCTTGAATCACCGCTAGGTTAATGGCGTGCGCTCCTTGACTGCCACCCATGATTCCCACCGTAAACGGCCGCCGGGTTGATGCGGAGTGGGTCTCTGGAGAACTGGATTGAGCGGCATATTCTCGGATATTTTTTCGAACCGGATTTCCGGAAACCCGGATTTTGGATGACCGGCTTCTGAATCGGGTGTTTGGAAAAGAGACATAAACACATGCAGCCAGTGGAAAAAGAATTCTGTTCGTAATTCCCGGTTGAATGTTCTGTTCGTGAAGCACAATGGGAATGCGAAGTATCCAGGCAGCCAGAATCAGGGACCCTGAAGCATAGCTGCCGACGCCGACAACCAGATCGGGATCAAATTTGGAAAGTAGTTTCAATGCTTCCACCACCCCTTTGGGAAGTCGGATAATGGCTTGCACCTGATGCCGAATTCTTTTTCCCTTGATTCCTTCAGCGGTAATGCACGCCAACCTGAAGCCATGCTCGGCCAACACTGCTCTTTCAAACTCCCGACCCGTGCTGACAAACAAAATGTCATTCAGGGGATTTTTCTCCAGAAACGCTTCTGCGATGGCGATTGCCGGGAACAGATGCCCGCCGGTGCCGCCGCCGGCCATCACAATCTGCAGTTTTTTCATATTGATATCGATTCTTTCCCAGACAGCCATAACAGTTATGTTTTTCCTGATCCGATGTTCATCAGAATGCCGATGGATATCATACTGACCAATAGTGATGTTCCGCCATAGCTGAGAAAGGGCAGCGGTAATCCTTTGGTCGGCACCAGCCCCAGTGAAACCCCCAGATTGATACAGACCTGAAGTCCGATTGCAGCGGTAATTCCCAAAGCCAGATACGCTCCGAAAAGATCATGTGTATTTTTGGCGATACTCAGCCCGCTCCACAGGATCAGCAAATACAAAAAAAGGACACACAGCACCCCGACCAGTCCCAGCTCTTCCCCGATGACGGAAAATATAAAATCCGTATGCGGCTCCGGCAGGTAAAAGAGTTTTTGAAGCCCTTTGCCGACCCCTGTCCCCCACATTCCGCCGGTTCCAAAAGCCATCAGCGAATGTACAATCTGATAAGCCTGATCCGATGCATGCTCCCATGGATGAAGAAAGGCCAGCCAGCGTTCCGTTCGGTATGCTGCGCTCATCATGTAGACATAGGCAAATGGAAGCAATGCCCCCACCGATGTCAGCAGATAGATTACCCGAACTCCGGCAACAAACATCATCACCCACGTAATGGCTGCCAGAATGACCACGGAACCAAAATCCGGCTGCAGCGCAATGAGCCCGGCAAAAATCCCCAGAAAGAATACATGTGGAGCAAATCCAATGAGAAACGTCTTAATATGATCATGCTTTTTGGTAAGAGAATAGGACAAAAAGATTACCAGCGCCATCCGCGCAAATTCTGAAGGCTGGAATCGAAAGCCCCCGATTAGCATCCAGCGTTTAGCGCCGTTGACTTTAATTCCGAGACCGGTAAACTTGACAGCCAAAAGAAGCCCGATGGCGACAACCAAAAACAAATATGCATATTTTTGATAGAACTCATAAGGGATTTTTCGAAAAAAGAGCAAGGATGTCAATCCCAAAACAGCAACCACGGACTGTTTGATCAGAAAATACAGATCATTGTTATATCGCTTGATGGCGATGGCGGAGCTTGCGCTATACACCATGACAATGCCGATACCGACCAGAACCAGCATCGGAAAAAACAGCTTGAAGTCATAGCTGAGTTTTCGATATGCCCGCCATCGGACCGGCAATTGTTCTTTCATCAAAGTTTCTTCACCTCGCTGTGAAAAACCTTCCCTCTGTGCGCATAATCATTGAACATGTCGAAACTGGAACAAGCAGGTGACAGCAGAACGACATCTCCTGAAACAGCGACATGATGCGCAAGTTTAACGGCCTCATGCATCGAATCAACACGCTCGGTCGGCACCAGATTCCCCAGAGCTTCGGCAATGAGACCGCCGGCCTCGCCCAGAAGGATCAGGTGTTTCACATGTTCCTGAATGACATTTTCCAGAATTCGGTAGTCGCCCCCTTTATCCCTGCCGCCCATAATCAGAACAACCGGCTCATGAAAAGCATCCAGCGCCCGATACACGGCATCGACATTGGTTGCCTTTGAATCATCTACGTAGGTTACGCCGTTATGAATATGAACGAATTCAATACGGTGGGAAAGCCCCTTGAACTGATTCAGCGCCAACTGAATATTCCGGATATCGCCGCCTGCTGCAATGGCGGCCATCGCTGCCGCACAGATATTTTCCCGATTGTGTTTCCCATAAAGACGGGACTGACGAAGATCGAGATGTGCGGACGTGAACGCCGGCCGTGCGTCGGCCCCTGATGCTTGCCTCCGGTACGGGGAGGATGTAAAGTCAAACGTCACATCGGTTTGCCCGATTCTGGCACCTTCTTCCAAGGCATTTGAACCGTTAAACATCCATTTTCGGCTGTGTATCCGGCTGGTTTGGGAAAGAACCCATGAATCGGCGCCATTGAAGATGGCAATATCTTCCAGTGTCTGGTTTTTAAATATTCTGCCTTTTGACGCGGCATAACCGTCAATATCCGCATACCTGTCCAGGTGATCGGCCGTGATATTGAGTAACATGCCGATATCGGCCCGAAAAGTTTCAATGGTGTCGAGCTGGAAGCTGCTGATCTCAAGTACGATCCAATCGGCCTTTTCTTCCCGGTCCACGTAACCGATCAAGGGATTGCCGATATTTCCGCCGACAAATACCTGCATGCCGCATTGAACCAGCATGTCGCCCAAAAGTGATGTAGTTGTGGTTTTACCGTTGGTTCCGGTAATGGCGATAATCGGATCTGTTACGAATCGGGAGGCCAGCTCGATCTCTCCTATGACCGGAGTGCCTTTCCGGCGGGCATCCGCCAGGAAACCAAGGGTATGGGGTACGCCGGGGCTTAAAACGATCATATCCGACAACGCAACGCTTTCCCGGCAATGCGCGCCAAGCTCGGTCCGAATCCCCAATTGGCGAAGTTCCTGAACCGAAGTGAGCAGATCCTTTTCGGAAGCTGTATCGGTAACAGTGACCACGGCCCCCCGGTGATGCAGAAACCGTGCAGTGGCCAGACCGGTCATGCCCAGCCCGACAACCAGTATGTTTTTTCGATTCAGATTCATAACAATGTACCCTTATCTCAGCTTCAACGTACTGATGGCAACCAATGCCAGCGCAATGGAGATGATCCAGAATCGAACGATCACCTTGGGCTCGGGCCAGCCTTTCAATTCAAAATGGTGATGAAGCGGCGCCATTCGAAATATCCGCCGGCCATGGGTAAGCTTGAAATATCCCACCTGAAAAATGACGGACAAAGCCTCGATCACAAAAAGGCCTCCGACGAGCGCCAGCAAAATTTCTTGTTTGGTAATAATAGCCACGGTTCCCAGCGCCCCACCAAGCGATAAGGAGCCAACATCTCCCATAAAAACCTGGGCCGGATAGGCATTGAACCATAAAAACCCCAGGCCTGCACCGGCCAGCGCACCGCAAAAAACAGTCAATTCACCGCTGCCTGCGACATGAGTGATCTGAAGATAATCAGCAATCCGGATATGTCCGGCAACATAACAAAAGATCATATACGTTACCGCGGCGATGATGGTGGGGCCAATGGCAAGGCCATCCAGTCCGTCAGTCAGATTCACCGCATTGGAAGTACCGACAATCACAAAAACGGCAAATACGATATATCCCCATCCAAAATCCGGAGAAAAATTCTTGAAAAAAGGAAACGTAACCTCGGTTGAAAACGCTGGGTACTGATACAGAAAGCAGCAGGCTGCCAGAGCGATCAATGCTTGAAACAGAAATTTATTGCGGGCGTTCAACCCCATGCTCTGTTTTTTGACCTGCATGAGATAATCATCGATGAATCCGACAAGACCGAACCCTGCCGTCACCCCCAGAACCACCCATATATAGACGTTTTGCAGATTGGCCCACAGGATGGTAGAGGACAAAATGGCCACCAGCATCAACGCTCCTCCCATCGTGGGCGTACCGGCTTTTTTCAGGTGGGTTTTCGGTCCATCATCTCGAATATACTGACCGATCTGAAAATAACTCAATTTTTTGATGGCCCAGGGACCCAGAACAAAACAGATCAGAAAAGCCGTCAGACTCGCATAGATCGTTCGGAATGTAATATATCGAAATACATTAAAAACCGAAAAAGTCGTGTGAAGTGGATAAAGCAGAAGATACAGCATAAGGTAGTGTCTTTAATGGGTTAGGATGAAATTTCAGGAGTGGTATCCGGATTGTCGACGCAGTTTGCCCACATAGCGATATTTTGAACGATTTTTTCCATACCCATGGCCCTGGAACCCTTGATCAGAATCCAGTCTCCTTTGTTGAGACCGCCCTTGAGATGCTCACTGACGGCCTGCCGATCACCGATGAAAATTCGCTCGGCGTCCATACCCTGTTCTGCAGCGCCCTGAGCAACGTCACTTGCAAATCTGCCAGTTGCATACAGAGCGGCCATGCCCGAAGTCTGCGCAAGTCCACCGACTTTTCGGTGAAATGCGGCGGAATCCTTTCCAAGTTCGAGCATATCTCCTATCACCAGGATGCTCCGGCCGCCCTTTATTTTTTCGAGGAAATGAATGGCAGCAGCCATCGAAGCCGGATTAGCATTGTAGGTATCATCGACGATAAAAATCTGTCTCTTGGTTTCAATCACATTCATCCGGCCTTTGACGGGTTTGAATCCTTCCAGTGCCATCTTGATTTCACAGCCGGTCAGTCCGAGCGCGAAACCAACTGCAGCCGCCGCCAGTGCATTGGTCGCCATGAACGATCCTGCTGCAGGCAGTCTGATTTCAACAGTTTCTTCGGGCAGATCCAGAAAAAATGTTATCCCGGAAGACCGGGATTCCACCTGTCTGGCCCGGACACTGGCGCTGGGGTTCAATCCGAAAAAAATCACCGGAACAGAAAGCCGCCGCGAAAGTTCCACCAGTTGAGGATCATCCATATTTAGAATTGCCAAACCTTCAGGGCGCAAATGTGCAAAAATCTCCGCCTTTGCCTCAAGAATGCCATCCGGAGAATCAAAATTTTCCAGATGGGCCGTACCTACCATGGTAATTACCCCGACATTCGGCTGACAGATATCAGACAGGCGGTCGATCTCTCCGGAATGATTCATCCCGAGTTCGAGAACTGCCCATTCATGCCCCATTTCCAGATTCAGAAGGGTTAAGGGAAGACCGATATGGTTGTTGAAATTCCCAGCCGTGGAAAGGACGCTGTAACGACGGCAGAGAATATCGGAAGTCATGCTCCGGGTGGTCGTTTTACCGTTCGACCCGGTAATCGCCACAACTGATACGGGGAAGCGGCGCCTGTGATAGGCAGCCAGATCTCCCAGCGCGCGCGTGGTATCCCCGACCCCAATACAGACAATCCCTTTATGCCGCCATTCGTCAATCGGCAGGGACCCGATCGAATGGGAATCGATGAGAACCCCCTTGACGCCACTTTCAACCACTTCGGCACAGAATCGATGGCCATCATGGAACTCCCCGCGAATGGCAACAAAAAATTCAGATATGGATATTTTTCTGGAATCGATGGCTATTCCTGAAAATTGGACATCCCGGTTTCCGCATACCCACTCTCCGGCAGTGGCCATCAGCACGTCATCAGTTGTCCAACGCATAAATAATTCCACACTTGCCATGGTATTTTGTTGTGGGTTGCAGAAACACCCGATTGAAGCTTCCCGAATTTCGTTCGTGACCTGCCATCCATGATCGAAAGAAATGACGATGATTTCTGATTTAATGGACTTTCAGAATCGCTTTTTAGCCCAATGATGCACCCCAGATTTTGGTTTATCAATCAATTCCAAAGCTTTTTTGGCAATAACCCTGTCATCGAATGGGACCGTCTGATTCCCTGTGGTCTGACAGGTTTCATGACCTTTTCCGGCTATCAGAATCATGTCCCAGTGCCGGGAGATGCGAATGGCCATCTCAATGGCCCGGGATCGGTCCGGTTCAACGACATAGCCTTTGGCTGACGGTGATATAGCGGAAGAATCAGGATTCAAAAGGGGAGGCAGCCCCTGCATTCGAACACCTGTAAGAATATCCTCTATGATAGCCATCGGATCTTCACATCGGGGATTATCCGAGGTGATGATGCAGATAGTTGCCAGGCCGGCGGCTATCTGACCCATGAGAGGCCTTTTTTCCCTGTCCCTGTCTCCACCGCAGCCAAACACACAAATAATTCTATCAGTTGTCAGGATCCGCAACGTCTGCAGCACATTCTCCAGTGCATCCGGTGTGTGTGCAAAATCCACAAAAACAAATCGATTCACACCATTGGGAATGGATTGAAGCCTTCCCGGAACGAATTCCACGGATTCGATACCGGATCGGATGATGTTCAGGGGAAAGCCCAGCGCCAGACAGGCGCCGGCAGCACACAGCATATTTTCGACGTTGTACAGACCAATCAGCGGTGTTTCGAATTTAAACATGCCTTCGGGAGTTGAAATCACGCCTTCCATTCCGGTCTGATCCTGCCGGATAATTTCCGGCCACACATGGCAGCCGTCATCGAGGCCGACGCTCAGGGCCGAAGGAAGTTCCTTAAACAGGTGCTTTCCGTAGGAATCACTACAGTTTATGATGGAAACAGCTTTGTTTTTTTTGGGCCCGTGCGCCAGATGCTCAGTAAAAAGCTTCTTCTTACTTTGCCAGTAACTCTCCATGTTGCCGTGAAAATCCAGGTGATCCTGAGTCAAATTCGTAAAAACCGCGATATCCATCCAGCATGCATCGATTCGGTTCAGGAAAATGGCATGAGACGAGGCTTCCATCACCACATGGGTAACCCCGTCCGCCAGCATATCCGCCAGGATGCGGTGAAGGTCGAGGGATTCCGGGGTAGTCATTGATACATCAAAGACTTTTCCACAATACCGATAATTCAACGTGCCGATAACGCCTACGGAAATACCAGCCTGTAACAGAATCTTTTCGATGATGAATGCCGTCGTGGTTTTGCCGTTTGTGCCGGTAATCGCAATAATTTTAAGCTGTTCGGAAGGATTATCATAAAACCGGCCAGAGAGCGCCGCCAAGGCTTTTCGGCTGTTTTCAACTTCAACATTCCAGATACTCAGAGATACTGGTTTCTGGCTGATGACCGCAGCAGCCCCCCGAGCGACAGCGCTGTCAATAAAGTCATGGCCATCGACTTTAAGTCCGGGAATCGCGACAAAAAGCCCCCCGGTCCGAACTTCACGGGAATCAACATGAAGCGAGCCGATTTCAGGATCGGGATTCAACAGAATCGGCAACCTGCATGGAATAGAAACAGACTTGAAATCACAAGTCAGCGTAATCCCATGCGTCTGCTTCAGGATAATGGATTCCAGTAATTTAGACAGCTTCACCCTTTGCCCTCTTTTTCCAGCGAAACCATGATTCGGTTTGGAATGTTTTGCGGAGGAATATTCAAATATCCCAGCGTTTCAAGTGCGATCCGTTTGAACGCCGGTGCTGCAACGGTGCCGCCATAATATCTTTTTTGCGGTTCATCCACAATAACCAAAATGACGGCTTCCGGATGATCGGCAGGAACAAAACCGATAAAAGATGAAACATATTTTCCTCTGGCATATGAGCCGTTTATGATCTTCTGGGCTGTTCCTGTCTTTCCGCACACAGTGTAGCCTTCGAGTGCCGCTTGAACACCGGTTCCTCCGGTAGTGATGACTTCCTTCATCATTTGGCGAACGGTTCGAGCTGTTTCGGTCGAAATAACGCGGCGTACAGGAGCAGGATCGATTCTTCTGACAATCTGCCCACTGGCATCCGTAATTGCCTGCACCAGACGAGGTTTCATCAGAATTCCGCCATTGGCTATGGCGGATGTGGCGGTGACCAACTGAATCGCTGAAACCGATATCCCCTGACCGAAGGCAATGGTGCCGGCATCGATTTTACGCCATTTGGTATATGGGGCCAGCACACCGGATGATTCACCCGCACAGTCGATTCCCGTTTTTTCTCCAAAACCGAAATTTCGAAGATTTTTATAAAGAATTTCCGCCCCTACCGCCTGCCCGACTTTGATGGCGCCGATATTGCTGGAATATTTGATGATTTCCTGAACCGTCAGCATCCCGTAAGAATGCGTATCATGCACCACATTGGTTCCGACCTGATATGCCCCGTTTTCGCAGTTGAATATGGTTGTCGGCTTACAAATCCCTGACTCGATGGCGGCGGCAACACTGAATATTTTCAAGGTGGAACCTGGCTCAAATGGATCGGTCAGCGCACGGTTTCTAAGGTCTCCTTTGGCATATTCCCTGAATGCATTTGGATTGTACGATGGATAGTGGGCAAGCGCCAATATGCCCCCGGTTCTGGGATTCATGACAATAGCCATTCCGGACTTACCACCAAATCCCGTTACAGCCTCCTCAATCGCCTTTTCTGTAATATACTGAATGGCGCCATCGATAGTCAGAATCAGATTATTCCCTAGGGAATCAGTTGCTAAGGTTTTTTCAGATTCAAATCTTCGGCCCAGCGCGTCCTTCAATACCTTGACCCGGTCTTCGGTTCCCTGAAGCTCGGCATTATAGAAATACTCAACACCTTCTATGCCTTTTCCATCCAAGCCGCAGAATCCTACCACCTGCGCGCCCAAATATTTATTCGGATAAAATCGGCTGTATTCTGGTTTTAAAACAATGCCGGGAAGCTTTAAGTCCGCCAACATTTTGGATTCTTTGGGTGTGATCTGACGTTTTATCCATATAAACGGTTTGGTTGAATAGAGATTATTGATCAGCTCCCGCCGGTCGATACGAAAAACTTCCGTAAGCGCCTTGACGGTTGCGCGAACATCCCTGATTTGTTTCGGATGCGCTCCCACGGAAACCACATCGATACTGACCGCCATTTTTCGGTTGCTGGCATCATAGATATTGCCGCGCTTACCGGAAAAAATATCCACTTTTTCATACTGGCTCAAGGCTTTATCTGCCAACCATTCATTGAGAAAAACCTGATAATACACGGCCCTTCCTACCATCAGGATAAACAGCGCATACATTACGGATCCCAATATCCGGATTCGAAACCTCAGCATTTTGCTTTCATCTGTTTTCATGGCAGCACCATCATCTGTTCGTGTGATGGAGGCTCCAATTTCATTTGCTGCCGGGCAATCGCAGAAATACGTTCAGGAGATTTCAGCCGCGCGAGCTCGAGCACCAAACTGTATTGAAGCACCATCTGTTTTCGATTAGCTTCAAGATCCTTTGTTGTTTCATATCCCAAACGGGTGCATTGCACCCGACACCAGGTATAAAAAAGCAATTCGGATATAAACAGCACCAGGAGAACAATCCATATCCCAAGAAGATTCGATTTCTGTTTTTTGGTGGAATCATGGGGCGGCATGCCAGCGTCTCTATCGGCTTTTTTCAAAAAACGCATGATCATTGCAATTATTTTCACAGTTTTTCCATAGCGCGCAGCCGGGTACTTCTGGCCATGGGGTTTTGCTGAGTTTCATTTTCAGTGGGCCTTACCGCTTTCGGTGTGAGCAGGCGGACCCTGGGTGACTTTTGGCAAACACACTTGGGAAAGTCCGGAGGACAATTACATCTGGACTGTAACTCACGCATACTTTGTTTGACCAATCGATCTTCAAGTGAATGAAAAGACAGCACGCAGAGCCTTCCCTCCGGATTCAAAAGATCGGCCGCCTGTTTCAAAAATTCCTCAAGCCTTTCTATCTCATGATTCACTGCGATGCGAAGCGCCATAAATACCCGAGTTGCCGGGTGAATTCTTGATTTATATCGCGCAAATGGGGGAACTGCCCCGCTGATGATGTCTGCAAGCTGACGACTGGTGGAAATGACCTGACGGTTACGCGTTTCAACGATTTTCCGTGCGATTGCCCGCGAATGACGCTCTTCCCCATATCGAAAAAAAAGGTCTGCCATATCTGCTTCATCCAGTCTATGAACCAGATGCTCTGCCGTTGTCTCGTTCCGGACATCCATTCGCATATCCAGAGGTTCATCGGCATTAAAACTGAATCCCCTACCGCTTTGCATAATCTGGTGAAAAGATAGCCCCAGATCCATCAGTATGCCATCCACTGCAGCGATGTTTAACTGAGAGAGAACATCCGCTGTTTGAACAAAATTGCCATGAAACAAATGCACATACTGCAGATAGTCATTCAACACGACTTCTGCGTTCTGAATGGCATCCGCATCCTGATCGATGCCGATCAGCATACCGCCGGGAATCATTTTTTCACAAATCCCCCTGGCGTGACCACAGCCGCCCAGCGTACAGTCCACATAAATCTTTCCGGGCTGACAGTTTAAATAATACGCCACTTCCCGAGGCATTGCCGAAATGTGATGATAAGGCATGCGTTAAAGTCCTAATTTAGCGATCTCGTTTCTGACATCCTCCCTTTTCAAATCCGCTTCCATCTTCAAATTTTCTTTATCCCAGGTTTCCCGTGACCATATTTCAAAATGATCCAGAACTCCGACCACGACGATCTCTTTGTCCAAGCCGGCATATTGTCGCAGACTGGGAGGGATCAATATTCTTTCCTGTTTGTCGCAGAGACATTCAAAAGCGCCACCGATAAACACCCTTCGGAATCTTCGCATGCTCTCGCTTTTTTCAACCAACGACAACAGCCGGGTTTCAATTTTATGCCATTCCGGAAGGGTATAGGCCACCAAGCCAAGATCCATTCCGGAAATCATCAGCGCGTCACTTCCACTGGCCTGAATGATCTCCCGGAATCTGGCTGGAACAATAATTCTGCCCTTCCCATCGATGGTGTGGTAACTGCTTCCCCGGAACATCCCTTTTCCTCCACTTTGCTCCACCGGGATCATACAATTATATTTTCATGGATGTGTCAAGAAAAATTCCATTTCATACATCTAATAATTGATGAGCCCGTAAGAAGCTTCAACAAGCATCGCTTCAGCGAATACATAGGCCAATAACACATTGTATTCACATGATTCATGGTACCATCAGGATGGATGAAACGGTCATTTCTTAACTTCTTGCATTACATCGCACTGAAATCGTTCAGAACATCAATGTGGAGAATTGTGGAGACAAAAAAATGACAGCCGTGGAGGATAGAAGGCGGTGCCGACCAAAACGGTGATCAAATATAACCGGACATCCGGCAAGTCGGTGCATATGTGACGGGCAATCATCGCTGCCCCAAAACTGGAAAATCTCACCGTAAGCATTGAGAAACCGCTGAAAATAAAGCTGTACAGGATAACAAATAATCTGTATTTTTATGTTGGAATGCTTCGATGCGCCGGACACTTCTTGCTTTCGGTTCTTCCCGGAACGTTCGGCACAAGATGGATGCCATGTCCGTCGACAACAGCACCGCCATGGACATACCGGATGCCGCCTCTGGTTGATTATTTTTTTGATTGTCATGAGATGATGAACGATGAATGAAGATACGAATAATGTCTGGCAGAGCCATTCCCTGAAATATCTGGAAATGGCTTTTAGTACCGGCAAGTGTGAAATTCTTGCCAGTCCTGATGGATATGGAAAAAAAACCAGGAGCTGTGGAGATTCCATTGAAATATTTCTTAAAGCCCGCGGCGATATCTTGAACGCCGTTTCCTATTATACCAATGGATGTATGAATACCATGGCCTGCGCCAATACAGTCGTCTTTCTGGCTGAAGGCAAATCCGTCAACGAAGCATGGGAAATTACGCCGAAAACCATCGCCGACTTCCTGGAAACCCTCCCGGAACATGATTTTCACTGTGCGGAAATGGCAGTGGACGCCCTACAAGCAGCGCTTTCCAATCTTCGTGAACTTCAGCGATCTCCTTGGAAAAAAGCGTATCAAACCCGGGTTCAATTTTAATTTTTTTCCGCCCCCTATATTAGTCCTTGATTTTAATCACAACAATCGCTATCAGTCCATGATGTATTTTGACAACCAGGGCAGACGTACCTGACCGGGTTGTCAGTAACCAAATTTTGATATGTACCCAACTGGGCTCAATATTGTGCAGAATATTACGAGGAGGCTGATATGCAACTGACCATCACCAAAGCAGACCGTTTAAAGGCAAAGCCTGATAGTTCCAATCCCCTGGCGTTTGGAACCATTTTTACGGATCACATGTTCAACATGGATTACCATCCGGACAAAGGATGGTATAATCCCCGAATCGAACCTTACGCGCCGATTCCAATGGATCCGGCAACAATGGTGCTTCACTACGGCCAGGCTGTTTTCGAGGGACTCAAGGCTTACCGAACCGACTCAGGTGCTGTTCAGCTTTTCAGACCCAGAGACAATTACAAGCGACTGAACCGATCTTCCCACCTGCTGTGCATTCCCGAAATCGATGAGGCTTTCGGAATCGAGGCATTAAAAGAACTGATCCGGGTCGAAAAAGACTGGGTTCCCTCAGCACCTGGCACCTCACTGTATATCCGGCCGACGATCATTGCCACAGACCCGTTTCTGGGTGTAAGGGCCTCCCACACTTACCGGTTTTTCGTCATTCTGTCGCCGGTCGGCGCTTATTATTCGGCGGGGTTCAATCCCGTCAAGATATGGGTCACCCGTAATCATGTTCGGGCGGTGCGCGGCGGTGTCGGAGAAGCCAAAACACCGGGCAATTACGCCGCCAGCCTGTTTGCAGCGGATGTCGCGCATAAGAAGGGCTATACCCAGGTCCTGTGGTTGGATGGGGTCGAGCAGAAATATGTTGAAGAAGTCGGCGCCATGAACATCTTTTTCGTGATCGATGGTGAAATCATCACCCCGTCGCTGAACGGCAGCATTCTGCCGGGCATTACCCGAAATTCCGTTCTGGCGCTGTCCAATTCCTGGGGGATCAAAGCAACAGAACGTCAGATCAGCATCGATGAAGTGATGGCTGCCCATGCATCCGGCAAATTACAGGAAATTTTCGGCTCCGGTACGGCCGCCGTCATTTCACCCGTAGGCGAACTGAAATACGGGGAACAGATCATATCCATTGGAGACGGAACGGTTGGCCCCGTCGCCAACCGTCTGTATAAAGCCATGACCGATATCCAGTACGGCAAAGCCCCGGATTCCATGGGATGGATTGAAGGCATCTGATCACAGGCAAAAAAATAAGACAACCCACATGAAATAATCCACAGATCGTGGTATTTTTATTTAACATGGATGATATAGACCCGAGGAGGTTTCATGACCATGGCAGTTGAATCCGGACATCTACCTGCGTTTCTATCAAAAATGAAAACAGCCGGGCTGCAGCCCGTTGTCCTCGACACCTTTGCCTGGTACTACGAAAAAGTGTTGACCGGCGACAAAGGATTGATATTCAACAAAGATATTCGGCCGGTCGCATCTCATGAAATCGCCAATGCCGCACATTTCGACTCATTTGTCGATGCAGGCAAAAAAGCCTTGCCTCATTCGGTCATGATTGTTCTGAACGGTGGACTGGGAACCAGCATGGGGCTGACTTGCGCCAAATCCCTGCTGGAGGCCAGAGACGGCAAATCTTTCCTGGAAATTATCGTTCTGCAAGCCAATAACCGTCACATCCGCCTGGCATTCATGAACAGTTTCAATACCCATGACGATACGCTGGCATCCTTGAAACTTCTCCATCAGAAGCATCCACCGCTGTGTTTTTTACAGAATAAATTTCCAAAAATCCTGCAAAGCGATTTTTCACCGGCCAGTTGGCCGGAACATCCGGACATGGAGTGGAATCCTCCGGGTCACGGGGATATTTATGCTGCACTTTACACCTCCGGCGTCCTGGATCAACTGCTGAAGGATGGGGTCCGATATGCCTTTATCGCCAATTCAGACAACCTTGGCGCCACCATGGATGAAACCCTGCTGGGGTATTTTTCTGAAAAAGAGCTGCCGTTCATGATGGAGGTATCACAGAGAACGCCTGTTGATTTTAAAGGCGGACATCTGGCGTTTCACCAGGATGGAAGGCTGATTCTGCGCGAAGTCGCCCAATGCCCGGATAATGAACTGGATATCAGCCGGGATATTTCTCGCTACCAGTATTTCAATACCAACAATATCTGGGTCAACCTGGAATTTGTTAAAAAACTGATCAAGACCCAAGGAACCATCCGTTTGCCCATGATTTTAAATCCAAAGACGTTAAATCCCCGTGATGATACCAGTCCGGCTGTCTATCAGATTGAAACAGCCATGGGATCGGCCATCTCGCTTTTTGAAGGGGCAACCGCTGTCGTTGTTCCCAGATCCCGCTTTTATCCAGTCAAAAAATGTAATGAACTGCTTGCCATTCGATCGGATTGTTTTACGTATTCCGACGACTGCGGTCTTGAAGTCAATCCGGAACGACGGTTGGGTCAAATTCAAATAGATCTGGACTCCAAATATTACGGCAAGGTCGATGAATTCGGGAAGCGATTCCCCTATGGGCCGCCGTCTCTGGTCAACTGCGAATCGCTTACCGTTAAAGGGGATGTCTTTTTTGGAAATCAAATTACGTTGACTGGGAATGTTGCTATTCAGAACTTCAGCGGTGTGCCGGTTGTCGTTCCCGACAAGAGCGTCATCGAAAGCACAATATCCGTGGAACTCAACAGCAATCTCTATGGAGATGCTAATTCCAATCTGCCATCAAAATAACATGATGATGCACCAACTTCCGTAGGGGGCGGGTTTCAGTCCTCCCCCCTCCCCCCCCCCAACGCTGCGATGACTGAGTTGACATGATGGTTGGATACGACTACCTAAGTCAGAAAATTAGTTTGAATGGGACTGGCAGAGATCGTTTAGCGCACTCTTCAGATCAGGAAATCGGAAGACAAAACCTGATTGGATCAGTTTCTCGGGAATGGCACGCTGGCTGGAGAGCAGCGTTTCGGCAAATTCCCCCAATACGAGCCGAAGCGCCAGCGACGGTGCGGGGATGACTGCCGGTCTTCCCAGAATGGCGCCCAGGGTACTGGCCAGCTCCCCACTGGTAACCGGAGTCGGCGAACAAAGATTCACCGGCCCCTGAAACTTCACGTTTTCCAGCAGGAACATCAAGCCTGC
Organism: uncultured Desulfobacteraceae bacterium; assembly: GCA_903953895.1. Classification (GTDB taxonomy): domain Bacteria; phylum Desulfobacterota; class Desulfobacteria; order Desulfobacterales; family Desulfatirhabdiaceae; genus RAAP-1. Next base: position 101,438 of record CAJBLH010000081.1, read on the forward strand.
CACAAGATCCAAGATGTGTATCCAGGAAAACCATTGACGGCCATTTCCCATTGGCCCGCCGGCAAACCACTTAAACGGCGTGATCATCTGCTTCAGCGCACCACCGTTTCTTCCCAGCACCACGCCAAAGCGTGCAGTCACAACCCGGATGTTTTTCTTCTCTGCCTCAAACGCCTCTTCTTCCCAGTCCTTGCCGACCTTTGACAGGAAATCTCCGCCGCATGGCTCGGACTCTGTAAGAATATCATCTCCCCTGCCGCCATAATACCCCACTGCCGATGTACTGATCAATGTCTGAGGATGATCGCCCGACATGCCCGCAACCACATTGCGGGTCGTCAGAATGCGGCTGTCGTATATCTGCTGCTTGTAAGCAGATGTCCAGCGGTGAAAAATGGAAGTTCCCGCCAGATTGATCACAGCATCCACATCCTTCAGCGCATCCTGCCAAGAGCCGTTTCGGGTCGTATCTCCGGTAATCGTGTGAAAAAGATCTGAACGAACGACGGGCGCAGATGAACGCCCAATGACAGTGACATCATAACCATTTTGCAACAACTTCCGGGTCAGGTAGGTTCCGATAAAGCCGGTTCCGCCTGTTATCAGCAATTTCATCAAAGCCTCCTTCAATGATCAAAGAAATAAAACTGAGTCGATCCTGTCTTTTTCAGGCCAAAGAGTCATGCCCTTCGCCAGAAAAAGCTTGATTCATTCTGATATCAAGTTCTGCTGATACTGATCGAGACATGCTACCCGATATTGAATTTTCCGGATTCGATATACGGCACATCTTCGACATCGAGGGCATGAACGATGTCCTTGTTCAGCCTTAGTTTCATCTCCTGAATTACAGCCCGTTTCTTATTGAGGGGTTTTGCAAAAGCCATTGCCTGCGGCATCATATCCTGCATGGAACAAGCCTGAGTGATGATATGGTGTTCCTGGCACATCGCGGCTGTCAGACGGATTCCCGTGTATTCCATTTCTTCAAGTTTATACCTGGGAATGGCTTTTTTCAGCAAGGCGTTCATCCCCGGCAAAAAAGGAATCCCTAAATCCACTTCCGGAAAACAGAAGAAGCCTCTGTCCGATCGCATGAACCGGAATTCGAATGCGCAACACAGAATGGCGCCCCCTGCAAAGGCATGCCCGTTAATCGCAGCAACGGTTAGAAGAGGGTAAGTAACAACTCGTTTAAATAACCGATTCAACAGATAGAAAAATTCCTTTGCACCCTGGACATCTCCTTTCTGGATGACCGGAACCAGCCATTCCAGATCTATGCCATTGGAAAAAATCTTTTCATGACATGATGTTACCACAAGCGTTGTGGCTTCGGTTTTGTCTTCAATTTCATCCAGAACAGATAAAAAACTTTGCAAAAAAAACGGATTAAAGCAATTTTCTCCGCTGTTTAGGGTTAGAATCGCTACATTTTCATCTATAATATAGTCAATCAAGGGCATGGTTTTTCTCCTAAAAAATATATTCAATTCCAAGTGTTACGGCATATTGATAAAGAGATCCGAATTCGGTTTCTGTGTTTCCGATATTCTGATTTCCATTCAGAAAAAGCTGCGTGTGATTCCCAAGATCATATCCCAAATTGGAAATAAGTTGGCTTGATGTGTCGTCCAGGTTAATTGTGTAACGAATAAACAGATTCAGTTTTTCCCAGATTTGTGATTGCATATACTGAAGCATGATATAATTCTGCCGGAGAAGCCTTAATTTCGGATCCAGTGTGTGAAGCAGGGCCAACTTCGACAGATCTCCAAGGGGATAAGGAAAATCATAAAATTGGGAAGCCACCCGTCTGTAATAATAGTACGATTCAGCCTCTTGACGGGAATATCCAGTACCATTGAAGACATATTCTGCGACTACCGTCTGACCAGATTCAAATGTATAGGATCCGCCCAACAAGTAAATCGGCTCTAAGCCTGTTGAATCCTCTTTTGCAGCCAGTGTTCGAATGAACTCCCGATCAAATGGTTGAATTTGAATCTTTCGGGGATACAGTGCATTTGTTCCCATGGAAAGACTGCCCTCAGTATAGAGCATCAAACCATCAGATACCGTCCATCCGCCGAAACCGCCGAGATGGAATCGGTCTTTTTCAGTATAAGAACCGATAAGACTGACGTATTTCTGAAATGCCGTATAATCTATTTTAACCGCATAAGTGGGTTCAAACGCATATCTGTCATTTTCTGATTCAGCGTAGGAATCAATAAGGCTGGCGTATTTCTGAAATGCCGTATACTCTGCTTTATTCGCGTTGGTGGGTTCGAATCCATGCTGGAAAGTTTGTGCCCCTTCACCGACATTGTCAATTAACGACAGGGTCCAGGCCGGATTCATGACCCATACAGATCGCACAAAATCCATACCCCTGACCTCCTGCCTGAGATTGGATTGCCCGTTATCCCTAAAAAATGGGTTGGATGGCGACAACAGATATGACGGACCCCACTGAAGATTCTCTCTCCCATATGAAACGAACCAGTTTTCATGAAGCCTATAGCTGACTAGCCATTCATTGACGTAGATATCATCATCGGCTTTACTCTGGCCTTTCAGTGCGCCATCCTCCCAATTCTGCCAGGTTTCGACAAACCTCGGTTTTATGCTCAATTTAATCTTTCGAAACGCCAGAGAAAAGTCAGGGCGGAATTCACATTTAAGTGCATAGCGAGGAATTTGAAGAAAATCGTTATGGGGGTTTTGTGATGAATCCGCCGGCTGAATTACCGACCCCGAAAGCAACGTCCTGAACAGAAAGCTAAACCCCTCCACCAGCTCACCCGTCCAGGCTGAATAATCGGACTGTTGAGCTTGTTCTGTAGCCGAAAGGGACGGAGGTTCAGATGAAAAAATTTTCAGGGGTATTAAGATTCCGAAAATCATCAGTAAAAACGAGATACGAAATGCATTCCATGAAATCACCGCTGAATTGGCCCCGACTTCCTATTGCATTGAATAAAATACATATCAAATATTGATGTCCGGAATTCTGACAAACTGATTATCGATTCATCAGCAAATTCAGATCGAACATAGAATCGGGAATTTGCATCAGTTCATTATCCAGGAATATTAACGATGTAATATTGCCCTGAACCAAAGAATCTGAGATGGTCATCTTGGAAATGAACGGCGATGGGTTCTCTTTTGAAATATGATTGTTGTACTCAAAAACGGCTGTTTTAAACAATTTTCCGGATACTGAATAGTATTCAGCCTTGACACCAACTGTCCGATTTATTGATATCCAGTATTTTATTTGATCATAGGTGGCTTTTTTATTTACAGCTTTTAAATCGAACACACGGCACATCTCTCCATTGACTGTTTCATCGGGCAGGGGAACAGGTTCATAGTCATCGGCATAATTTGTCGCTGCAATATCGCCATAAGCAGCCCCCCCAACCAGTTTTTGTCTGGAAGAAATTGGAACCGGTTTTTTTACACCTGGTTTCGTAAACCACATGTTATGGTCCACCATCAGAATCTTTTGACCTTTGTATTTGGCTGGCTTCATGAGTTCTGCAAGGAAATCATATCCCCTTGCAGACACAATCATATCTCTTTCCTGTTTGTCGTTGTTTTCAATGGACTCAATAGACAACTTCCATTTTATGCCTTCCAGGTTTCCCCTAGATTGATCAGCGAGACGTAGAATATCTTTTGGGGTAATTGCTTCGGCTTGAAGGAAGTTGTCTTCTCCGACAACAAATATCATTAGAAATAAAATACAAATAACTTGAACTGACTTTTTCATGATAATCCTTTTAACGTGAAAAGATTTTTATGTTTCGGTTCCTCATCGGTTCTTCACAATACCATGAGAGATCGAACTGTCATTCGAACAGGTTCAAGAGAAAAAAGTTCATTTGGCGAAACCTTTCACCATAACGCTCTGCAAGCTTTTCAGACACTTCATACACAGCATGAATACCCATATTCCTTATCATGGTAATCGGTCCTTCCTTCATCTGAAGAATATCCTGAATGCCCAAATCAATATCGCGTTCCGAACTCATCTTGTTTTTTAAACAATCGACAACGCCATTAAAAACAGCATAAAGTAGTCTATTTGATATTATCTCTTCGTGATTTTCAGCAGAGGTATTCTGAGTACATTGTTTTGGGTTCAGATAATAATCAGCGACATCGTCAATAGGAACACTTTTTTCATATCGATAAAGTCCCAAAGACACCTTTTTCCCCAGGCGGTGATCAGCCAGCAGCTTTTCAAAGAGCGGGGGATAATAAAAACCTTTTCGACCGCCTATTGTCTCTTGAGGTAAATTCTCTTGTCCATTCTTTGGTCGGCGAATGGGAACTAAAGATATCTCATTGGGGCCAGGGGCATTGGCTAAAGCAGCCAGGAATAAATCAATGCCAATAATGTCTACAGATTCGCATGGACCCACATAGAAAAAAGTTTTGGCATATCGATCAATCTGAGATGGAAGCGCAATCCCTTCCTCAAGAATATAGATGGCTTCAGCATAATAATAAACCAGTATCGCATTGATTACAGAACCCGGTCCATCCATCACGACAACAGGCTCTTTACCGATTTGCCTGGAAAATGTAATCAGCTTTTCGATCAGCCATTCGGGCTTTTCACCCGTTTTGATGATCTCGACTATTTTAATCAGAACTATGGGATGAAAAAAATGAAACCCACAAAAACGTTCCGGACGAAAAAGTAACCGGGAAAGTTTGTCGATGGAAATGGATGATGTATTCGTGAGCATAATGGTATCGTTTCGAACAATAGATTCCACTTGCTGGAAGAGTTTGACTTTTAAATCAAAGTCTTCATAGACCGCTTCAATCACGATATCCGTATTTGCAAGAGCAGAAAGGTCGCTGCTAAAGTGATAAGCGGCTTTCCGAAGGTTGATCTGGCTTGTTGAAAAGCCCTGACGAGTCAATGATCGTTCAAGCTTTTGAAAAAATTTGTTTGATGAGTTCTCCATCAACTGTTGGTTCAGCTCTATAACAGTTATCTCAAAAGAATTATCATTCAGTAGTTTAAAAATAGAAGCACCCATTTTACCAAAACCAATTAAACCAATCTTCATAATCCCTCATTTATTACAATTAACGCTTTTTTCAATCAAATCATTGAGGATATCCGGTTAGATAAGTAATAAAAACCGGCAGCCGTAGTGGTCCACGAATAGTAAGCTTTCCAGATTTCCATACATATCCATCACTCTCGACACTCGTCGCAATACTGAGAAGTTCGTCAGGCGTATATAACCGCAGCGTAGACACAAAGGCATCCCACATCAAAATGGCAGGAGCAAGGGGGATAACATATGTAAAGAGAAAACGAATGAACGTAAAATTACCCACCATGGGTGTGAGAAAGAATGCACGCAAAAAACATCTTATCGGGTTTAATAAAACGATCAGTGGTGATCGACTGCCTAACTCATAAACAGCTACAGATGCCCGTTTTCGTACAACATCCAGGATTACGAGACGAGCTTCTTCAGGTTTGAAATGATGAAACGCTGAAAAGAGTGTTCTTACACCGTCAAGTTCACGGGGTACATCAAGTGCACTCATGGGTTCGATATGGCCTTTGATTCTTCCACCTGTTTTTTCCTCGATTCGTTTGATTCCTGGAATGTTGGGGAATAAATCTGTGAGCAATATTTCCACAGGAAAGGAAAATACATCGAAAAAAATATGGCTGAGTACCTCCAGTGAGCCACCGGCTCCTGAGCAGAGATCAATAATGCGCCTGGTATTGCTTCGTTCTAAAATATCCTTGAGACTCTGGGCAATCGCAAGATTAATTGGGTACCAAAAAGGGAGGTTTTGTGAAAAATGCAGATGGTCGGTAATAAAATTGCGAAAAACAGATGGCAGCCAGGATTGATCTTCCAACTCGAAGAGGTGTAGCCTAATCATAAGTTACCGCCGTTGTTATGGAAAAACACGTTGAAAGGGGGGGCTATTTCATGCAGCATTGTTATTACTTTTGGACTACGGACAAACTTACACCGAAATTTCCCAATAAGCGCTCTGTGTTTGGATTTTACTGAATTCATGATTATTTTATTCGCTCAGTATAATATTTCATCAGGAATTACGAATCTGGAAGGAGGCTATCAAAAATATATCTATTGAGTCATTGGCCGATTTTCGTATAAATGTCCACAGCTCTTTTCCATTTAGATCAGATGCTACTATGGATTTGATTGATGCTTTAGCTAGCAACACCTCCGCCAAATCACCAGTTGAGTTAAGCCTTAATCCTCTATTCCTTCGCCAATACGGCAGTCTTCATGATGCAGTAGACAACTTTTTTGTTCCGACGAGTTTGGATAAGGAAGCAGAGGAACGCAAAGCACATCAGCAAAATCGGATGCGCATTGTTTTCGGACACTGCCCTGAACCTGTCATGCGCAACTTTCTTCTTTTGGCGATTGACACTACTGGAGGGCCCCGCCCCTTTGCGGACACCCTTGTGGATCGAGGGGTTCATTATCATCCTAATCCTGCACCAGGGAACAGACCCATAACAGTTGGTCACTCATTTTTGGTGGTGGTGGCACTTCCGGAAAAGAATGGAAAGAACCCACCGCCATGGGTTATCCCTCTGTTAGCCCGCAGGGTGCCAACAGACAAGAAGGCAATCGATATCGGGGCCGAGCAGCTATCAGATATTCTGCAAGATCAGAGCTTGCCATTTACAGGTAAACTCTCTGCACTGACAGCCGACAGTACCTATAGCGCCCGTGATTTTCTGTATCAAATGGTCAAGCATTCTGATCTGGTCACAATTGTTCGCGGCCGTGGAAATCGGACGTTTTATAGCAGTCCACCCGGCTCAGATACTTCTAAAGATAAAGGACATCCCGTGTGGTATGGGGTACCTTTCAACATGAAAGTTCCATCCACTTGGGGCGAATACAATGATTCAGATATCGTTCCGGTCACCTTTAGAAACGGTCGTGTTTGCTATGCAACGATAGAAGCCTGGAACAATATGCTCATGCGCGGCAAACATGGCATTCCCATGCATGAGCATCCTTTCACCTTGATGCGAATCACTGTGAAAGACAGCAATGGAAAGGCTGTCTTCAAAAAGTCTTTGTGGTTGATCGTTATCGGGAAAC
>CAJBLH010000082.1 GCA_903953895.1 uncultured Desulfobacteraceae bacterium
CTGGAAACCCAAAACCGCTGAGGTTATGCTCTTCCTCAGAAGCACCTTGCTTTGCGGAAGATGGAAGAATATGTTAGAGAACCTATTCAGACTTAATCGGAGTGGTGTAGTACTTTGCCACTAAATGGGAATGCACCCGTTAGTGAATCAATGAGAATGCTCTTGATTGTCTCATCTTATATTTTGTGGTTAAGGAACACTTTATATTCTTTGACAAAAATAAGCATCATTTATAAAAAACCAAAACCAGCGAGGGTCTATGTGACATATGCTCTAAATTTGTCCAAAGTCAAATTACAACCTTATAACTAATAATCGCCGTTAAATATCAGTTTGCTAAATATTCATAATATCTTATTTTATTATTTGGTTAAAGGTTTCAGTTCTGGCACTATTTAATAATGTTAAACAGACAACACTATTTCGGTAGACTTTGGAATCATCATTAGCTCCTTCCCATCGTGCACTGATTCACGACTCTTCATTCCCAAAAGGAGCACATCCACCTGGGAAAGGGATCTGGTCCATTGCACAAAATGCTGTGCAAGACTGAGTTTATAATTGGAAGAAAAACGTGGTGGTACAACCGTCAGCAACTCCCCTTGATAAAGGCTCGAATTTGCCATGACCCCTAGCCCCATCCTGCGGGCCATCTCCAGTGCAGGCACTTTTGTATTTTCCTCCGGGCAAAATTGCATCGGCAGCATCAAGGCCTCCGGTGCCCAAACTCCTACTGGCAGTTGAATAAAACCAAAATGTCCTCCCAGGCCATTACTTGCTGCGATCTGCACCCAATCCGCCAGGCTGACATGGGCAGGATGGTCACTTGCTACCCGTAGACCATCCCACGTTGCTAAACCAACAAATCTTATCATTTCCCTATCAACAAGTAGCTTCATTGTATGGAAGATAGAGTTTACTTTTTCCTCTAGTTTCTCAGGAGCTATGAATACTTGTGCTTCATCAAAATTATGAATATAGAGACAGTCGATAGTCTCAACACCCATTCGAATCCTGGAATTCTCAACAGATTCAAAAATAAAAGACGGTTCAAAACAAAAACGGTTATCTATGGTATCATACTTTGAAGAGTCATAGTATTCAGACACTATACCCACCTTGGTTGACACAAAAAGACTGTTGCGGGGAATTCCCTTCTCCAGGCATGTCCTTTGAAGAGCCGATCCGACGGCCGATTCCGAGTGTCCATTGCGGTAATTGGGCGCAGTGTCAATCACGTTAAGCCCTGCGTCGACAAGTGAGCAAAGTGCATTAACGATACGATTCTGGGTGGTCTCATCGTCATGTCCAAGATAGGTTCCGACGCCCAGAGACGAGAGGATTAGATCATGCCGGTTCACGAAATTCGAAGTATTACCCAGCGAGGAAGCCCGATTCCCTGAGGCAACTGGAGAGCAATATCCGGCGAGGAGAGGATTCATAGGTTCATGATAAAATTTTCTATGCTGTCAGTATCTTCAATGGGAGAAAACTCGGCAAAGCCGAAATGCTCAATATATTCTTGCCATGGTCCTTCGCAAAGACGATCAAGCAGGCAACTGGTGCATTGGTGCCCCTTGGATTTTATTTTTCCTCTCATAAAATTCCAATCAATAAGATCCTCTCGACCCGGCATTGCAATCACCGGTTTCAGTCGTTCGACTTTTTGCAGGGAATGAAATATATCGAGATTGGCATGCCAATCCTCCTTTCTCATAGAGCAGAATGGTATTGTCTCACATAGTACTTGCATTTTTAGAGATCTTGCTCTTTGCAATGCCTCGTGAAGCGATTCTGAAATCATGGTATAAGTGGGAACGACCTGGGCAAACCGCTCCGGCGAGAATTCCTCGGCATGCGGAAAAGCGACGATGACATCATGAACTCCCAGTTCCTCAAGCGATACCAACGTATCCTCGAGTCTTTCATAATTAGCCAAGGACAGGACTATCTTGCCACTTATCTCAAAGTCAAGCACCTTCAACAATTTAATTGCTGACATAGTCTGGGCGTGACTCCCTTTCCTGCGGGTAATGCGATCATGGACAACTGCATTGTCACTGTGATAAGCGATAACAAACTCAACCTGCGTGTTTTCAATATTTTTAAGCCTGTCCAAAACAGACTGCCTTGAAAGTCTTCTGCCGTTTGTCTGGACGGTAACCCTCAACCCCAGGCTGACTGCATACGCAACGAGATCGACAAAATCATCTCGCAAGGTTACTTCTCCGCCAGTTAAAACGACCTGTTTATACCCGTTACCAGCAGCGACCCTGATCTTTCCTTTTACGGCATCCAGGCTTTCATCTAAGTTGCACCCCTCTGCCAACATCATCTCCTGAACTGGAGCCATGATGCAGTGGATGCAGGCATTATTACAGGACAAGCCTACCTTGATGTCAGTGTGCATAAATTCTCCATTACATTGGTTGTACTGGCAAACTCTGAATCGGGACGCCCCCTGCGTGCCATTTTTCTCTTACGGGATGAAACGGGCAAAGAAAGTACCCTGTTGTTATCAACGACCAGTAAATTTTTCTCCACGAGTTCCCTGATCGTTGCAGTCATAAACATTGTGTTTAGACTGTCTGCCAGTCGTGGTTCATCACAGTAGCGAAGACACTGCAGGGACTCCCCCCTGAGATTATAAGTTTGTCGTGAATGCGTTCGCCGATCAACAACAATTGCCTGGATGTTATTATACTCAACTGATAACAATGACATCTTAGGATCATAGTCATCAGCCCAAGTAGCACATGCGCTGTCCATACTTTCAAGAATTGCATCAGATGGGGCTGTATTACAATGATAATCATACCGGGTTGCTGGCCAGGTACTGCCATACAGTTCTCCCAAAGCCAATCGGTACTGTAGGGAAGGATGGCAATCGGAAATTCCGTAGAGTCCGGGTTGCCTGAATATCGGCGCCTCTTTATATAAAACAAAACGGCACAGGGCAGTTGGTGGAGGCAGATGGACAATAAGGGGGAGAATGTCTATCATTTGCTGAATGTGCTCATCGGTCGTACCGGGAAAATCGAGAATCAAGTTGTAGCCTACTTCTAACTCGTACTCCATGCAGAGCTTTAAGTTGTAGAGATTCTGAACCAGATCAGTGGTCTTTACCATGGCAGCCAGCACCGGAGTAGAGAGGCTTTCAATACCGATCTGTACTCCGCTGAAACCTGCTTGCTTAAGACGCCTGCTTTTTGCATCGGTCAGTGTTGCCCTGACCTCTCCATAAAATTCAACTCCAAGTGTTGCTAACTTTTTACTCAGATGTGCATCAGAATGAACTGCAACCAGACTGGTATCGGCAAACTCTATTCGTTTAACAGGATACTGTTCTACACATTGAGAAACCATTGACCAGATATCATCTCCAGATAACGCCTGGTACCGGTCAACCATATTCAAAGAGCAAAAAGCGCAGCGACCATGCTCACACCCCGTTGATGTGGCTATAATTGCCGTTGGTGTAACAGAAAATCTCCCTTGCTCCAGACGTAAAAAATATTCTTCATAGTCTGGTACGACTCCCAGTTGCTGCCTTGTCAAAACCGCTCCACGTCGGCAGCCTTTGGGGGCATCCTGATTCTGCAAGACGTCCAGTAAGGCCAGTTCTCCAGGCCCGGTTATTAAATGGTCAACAAAAGAAAATCGCTGCTCAATAAAACGGCCGACTTCATTATTGATGGCATTGCCTCCGAAAATGAACTGTATTTGCGGATGCCGTTCACTCACCACTTTTGCCAAGGCCAATGATGCCCATGTCTGGGCAAATGTGCAGGTAAAACCGACATGAGAGAAACGTTCCCATTTAATTCTGGAATATTCTTTTTCGATGAACTCACTGCAAGTCCGAAATATCTTCTGAATGATGTCCAACGGCAAGCCTGATACATCTACAAACTCCTGGTAAAGACTTCCGGGTATTTTCTTCTGCACAATTGAACTGAAAACTCCTTCCATGAGAACATCACTGACCGTTTCGCTGAGGTAGACATACAATTCTTCCCCAATATCCTCCGCCAGGTTCAGGTATGAGTAAGAAGATTCGCACCTGATGCCATTCTCAAGAAGAAATGCCTTGAGCCTCCCCGCCTGTATAGATGGAAAATCCGGCCGGTTCCAGGGCATTGCAATGAGCAGAACTTTGCAGTTATTCATTGATATTTAAACCTGCAATCGTTTTTTAATTATCTGAAATTGATAAATATATTTCGATTTATACTTTGTTGAAAATTTCAATATCAATTTGATATCATTGCATTATCAACTGAGGATTGCAGGTTTTAAGTGATATGCTTTTCATTCCGGTAAAGTGAATCAGGATCTGCCAGATAATCCAACTTGCCGAAAGGAGTATCTTCAAGAGCATATTCGGTAATACATCCACCCATACAGAGGTAGCCATGCATGCAGCCCTGGCAGCAATCCGGCAAACTGTTCAAGCGGCGCTGTGGCGCATTCCATGCAACCATCTGCAGATTTCCTCCACGTGAAACTGGAAGTGGAGACCTTTCAGAGTAGCATGATATGAGGTGGTTGTCCGGTGTCACAGTCAAGCTCTGGATCGGTCCGCAAGTCTGCCTCCCGGAAAAAACAACGGGTGCAACAGTACTTTCTTCCAGGACGCAAAATGGAACGGCGAGGTGCAATTGAAGGTCGGCCCAACGTTCTCCTCCTGCACTGCGCAAATGAAGTATCTTCGCAGCTACATTACGAATGTCTTCTCGGTTTACCGGTCGACGCTGTGTCTCGCTTGGTTCTGCTCTCAGAGGAACCCACCTGATTCTTGCAAGAGGATCAAGCAGGTCAACAAAATCATCAAAGTATTCTATATTCAAAGGTGCCATGATTGTCAGCACTTCAACGACATGTCCATGGGCATAAAGGGTTGCAATCAATTCAATCTTTTTCTGAAAGAGGGAACGGGGCAATCCGGCATGTTGTGCATCTTTCTCCCTCGCATAGGGGAGTGAAACCTTAAAACAGGCAATATATTTGGCTAGTTCAAGATATCTATCAATTGACATAGCCGTACCATTTGTGTTTAGGATCACATCCATGCCAAAATCTTTAGCCATTTCAAGGAATAGCTTGATGTCTGGATGGAGACATGGCTCTCCGCCGGTTATTCGTATCGAGGTAATATTCGATTCGGATGAGTATTCTAGAACTTGTCGAAAATTGTCCACAGCTAAATGGTCATGTCTTTTATTACTACCAAACCCTTGGTGACAAAAAGGACAGGAAAGATTACACTGGTTCGTAATCTCAGTTTTGACCTCGGTAATTCCACAGCCAAAATCGTTTTCAATGCTGGTCAGCAGGTAATATCTCCCCAAACGAGCAGCATTTTTTCCTTCATCCGTGGCAAAAAAGTCTGGATAAACCCCCCTTTCCCATGCCAAGCGTAAACGATCTGCGTCCCTGAGATATGCAGAAATATGAGAGGATGGTATAGACTCCTGAGAGTGCTCTCGAAGGGCTATGGCAATCTCCCCAATGTCGATCCTGTCAAACAGACCTTTACCAATATCATGAAGTATCAGCGGAAGCTTTTCTGCTGCTGCCTTGCCATGGTCGTGATCGTTAATACCGTTGCGGCATATGTCATGTATGGCACCAGCAAGCATCGCCGGGAGGGGGTCCTTGTTGCCCGTTAAAGCTATATGTCCGGCAGCCAGAGCAACATCATGACAGTGATCCATGCCATGGTAACAGTTATGATGATTTTCTGAATATTTAAAGGCAACAGGTAGAATGATTCGTTCAAGCAGATGCTTCCAAATAAAGTTGTACGATGGATCAAGGTCATCAGGTGGAATTCCTACAACAGAGACCAAATATGCATGAAGGATGGGAAACATATGCGGTAAGCTAGAGATTGCTTCAAAAGGCATTTCAAAAAAATTCTCGACATCCTTTCTGTACCTCCGAGCCTTTGAAATAATGATATTTTTTTTTGACGTCACCCCCTGAGAACTGGTTACAAATACCCCAAACCGTTTAAAAGCTTCTCGTGCTGAAGAGTAAATTTCACAGGACACCACAGGTAACTCCAATTTGCAACCGTACTCAAAACAATCAATTAAGCCTACAGGAAATACTTCCTGGTCAGGCATAGCAACACGGTAGAGATAGAGGGGGTGGTCGAGGCAATGAGCATGTTCACAAGGAACAAACATATATATTAGCGGTTTGCTCCCGGTAATAAGATCAACACCATGAATCCAACCGTCTTCATCATTAAGTCCCAAACCGAAACAACTAGCAAACGCAGGGCTTGGGCTTAAATAAACTAAGCCATCTTTACCTGGAGCCAGATATTCAAGCCCGGAGACTCTGGACCCATGATAAAGACAGGGTGATGTTTTCGGTAGAATGGCAGGGAGATTATAATAATATTTGAAACGCGGTGAAGAATAACCAGCAATGACATTGCAATGGTAAATATCCAAGGCTCGTTCTATCAGTTCGGAATTACACCCTGACCACTCCGCAAAAGTATTGTAATAACGAGGCGGGGTAAAATTCGGAGAGAGTGCATAGTATGTCCGGTCGAATGTCTGCGCATTTATGTTATCCTTGGCTTCGGAGAAGCAGATAAAGGTCACTTTGTCAGCATACGCGCCAAGCATGGGGCGGAGTTCAATCTCTCGTTGTTTAGGACTCTGCCAATCTGGACAAATTGAATAAAGGCGACTGATCACTCCATCACGCAAGGCATATGCAAGATAATTCCCCTCTTTTATAAAGCCTGCCCGACTTCCATGCCGAAGATTTTCAAGAGGGCCATCAAGATACATGTCATGATGTGCATCCAAATGGTAATAAATGGCATTTTTAACTTCTTCTGCATCTAAATGTATAAGGACTTCATGGTGTTCTACGACACATATCGGCTTGATGTTGGAATGTATAGACATACCGACACAATCGCACCACAATTGTTTTTCTGGTTTCTCCCTTATAGGATTCTCACAATCGAAGAAAAAATCGAAATCAATGTCTAAGATAGTTTGGGTCATGAAAACAGAATCACTCCCTCAGCGTCACCAAGAGTTATATCGAGTTGAGCAGGATACTCTTCGCCTATTATGAACTTCAGATGACCTGAACTAACATTAACACTTTGTATTTGTTGCGGAAGTCCCTGTTGGCTACTGTCGAAACGCAACCGCTGAAAAGAAGGTTTGATAACAAACCTTCCATTTTCTGCTCGAGTATAATCTTTGGAAAAGAGTATTTCCCCGCCAGCAATAATCGTGAGTCCTGTTAAATGGGCATTGAGAAGTTTCTCAATTTCACCAAGCCCCTGTTCCATCAGGATACCGTGATATACATGCGCAAGATGCAAAGTGAGCTTGCATTCTACAGAGCAGGGGAAATAATCCGGCAGTAGGGTTAGATATGGTGGAAAAAGCGATGCTATCTTATTCACCCGCCATGAAGCCTCTGAAAATCCTCGCACATTTTTGAGATAGCTATGGATCCAATGCTGTCCCTGCTTTATGGTAGTGTAGTTGCTGGCGCAGCATGAAGGGTAACCGAGGGTCATTGCTGTTGTTTGGTCATCGCAACCCGTTATTTCCGCGTGTATTGCTTCCTCAACCTTATCTACAACTCCGAAATATGCAACCAATAGGTCAAATTTTGAAGCAGGTCCTGAAACAAGCTTATAGAATTTATCTCCAAGATCATTGGCATAAACCTTGGCCAATGCCAGAGGGGAACGCTCAATATGATCCACAAAAGGTTGCATGGAATTCTCGATAATGCTCAAATCAGAAGAAAGGGCAGTTATTCGTACTACAGGCTTGAGACCAGCAAAAAGGGCAAAGAATTCCATGCAGTTCTTAAATTCTATTAGATCATCAAGATAGAGATTTATTGCTTGCTGGACTGCAGGTGTCATGATGATCAGTCAAAGATAAGGAGTGATATGTCTGGATGCTCAAACTCGGCCACCTGTTGAGCTTTCTCGTTCAAGACCTGGAAATGATGTTTTCCCTTTACCCGAATATGATTCCCACTTCTCAGCACACTGGCTAGCACACTGTCTAATGTAACTTCTATTTTCGACGGGTCATAGTAGATTGAACCTCCCTCGAACGTTGACCCACTGAGGCAAAAAATGCCGTCAAACTCAGTATATATATAATTCTTTTGGTGATACCTTAAAAACATGTCAGCAAACTTTCTGGAATAATCGGCCAGAATTTGGTGGATTTTCTGCGCGAGGTCGGCACTGGGAATACAATCAAAAGAACAGGGATAATGGCTGAGCAGTCCGTAACCAAAATACTGTGCTGCAATATTGTTCCAGTGATTATGAGGATACTCCGACCGGGTGTTTGCGAGCGTGAATTCGAGATAATCGTTCTGCTTTTGCTCGGCCCTTTCAATGGAATCAATGTACATCTTTACGCAACATCCAGGTATGCCAAGGCTTTCACCTAAGCCACAGTCGTTTTGAGAATGTTCATAATTTTTTGCTGCCAACACATCTTCCGGTCGTATCCCCACATATATCATGCATGCGCCATGATTGGCCTCAAGACTTTCCTCGAAACCATAACGGCTCACCCACCCCCCTTTGCCAGCATCAGTTTCGTAGATGTACTTCTTGTCATGAATCGCAATATATAAGCCCATCTTTTCAAGCAGGGCACAGATCATAGCGAGATATTCGGGCTGAACCAATGTTCTGCTGACCTTTAATCCTTCTCTTGCCAAGAGAATTTCGCGGACTTGCAGAGCATTGAATTCCATAAGTAGCGAATCAAGAATTTGCTGGCCAGCCATTTACTATTCACTCCCCGCCTTTTCAAGCATCAAAGCAATTCCGGCATCGATCCGCAATGGCAGAGAGACAACGGGGGCAGATTGCCATATTTTAGACCGTTTCAGGCCGCGAACATTACTTTGAGGTAGAAACAACTGCCCGCTTGGTGGTAGGTGCTTCACGCAATAATGCAATTTTTGTGATGCTGCTCCCACGGAGACAATTTGCCCCCGTTTATAAAACAACTGCCCGCTCGCAATACAGCATCGCGGCCAAGCTTTTCCAGAATCAAAAAGATGAATTCCGGCAAGAAGGGGAAAACCTATGGAATTACCATACAAAAGAAAATTATGTTCTCGACATACCGAGGAGCCCATCTCCGAAAGGGAAAATCGTACTTTCCGGGCCGTCTCGACTCTTGTCTCTATAGCATAGCGAATGACATCAAAAAAAATTCGTGCTCCTTTGGGACCGAATAAATGGTTTTCAAGTTCGGTATCTACATAACTTTGTCCATCTGTCTTAGGTGAAATGACAATGGGAATATTTATAGCATCAGAACCAAATTTTTTTGAATAGTAAAGGCAGGGGATAATTACATGATGGTCCATAATGAATAAACGACGATTAGTTACCGATTCGACTGCGGATATGGCTTATGAGCAGTCTGTAATCTTCACAATATATGGTTTTATGTTCGAAACTATCATCGGCAGGATCATAACGGTGGGCAAAGTAACCACCCCCGCAGATCAGGAGATGTTCACAGGTCTGACAGCTTTCCTCCAGAGCTTCCTTGCCTACCTGACGAAGCTTGATCATTGGGTGCTTAAGGACCTCGTCAAAGGTATTGTCATAAATATTTAAACCAAGGTAATGGGCAGTTGGATGGGCAGCCTTCAGGCAGTCTACGCTTTCCACCATGCCGTCGGTTGCGATCGTCACGAGGGTTACCGGTTCAAGGCCGAACGATTCAAGGCTGCCCCTGCCACCATAAAGATGTTCAATTATCTCGTCAAATTTACGTATGGGAATTTTTGAGTATTCCGAATGGTCAAACCAGAAATCAAACAGCCTGACAAGCCATTTGCCGTAACACTGATCTTTAGGGGATGTCTTTCCGTTAGGCATTCCAGCCCAGCTACCGTGCGGTTCGAGGAAATCAATACTGGGCGGATCAAACTGGGCAAGAAATTCGAATACTTCAACAGGATCGCTTTCAATATCAATTACAGATAAAATTCCACCCCATATCTTTCTACCAGAGGGTGTCAGCAAGTGTTGTAGTCCTCTCATTGTCAAATCAAAGGAAGGCGCACCATGGGAGTGGACCCTGTATTTGTCATGCGTTTGCTGGGGACCATCAATGCTAATACCGTACCCGATGCTCAGTTCATTGAACAGTTCCACCCATTCCGCTGTAAGCAATGTCCCGTTAGACTGCATACCAAAGGAAATATTGATGTTCGGTTCCAGCTTTTTGCGAGCCTGTGAGGTAGCATAACGATACCACTCTGTTTTCCGGAGCAAGGGTTCTCCTCCGTGGAAAGAAAAAAACAGGTCATCGACCCGGTGGTGCTCACAGTGCTCTTTGACACGCAACAGCATTTGCTCGTAAACGTCTTCTGACATCTCCCGAGGCTTGGAACGCCAAGATGTATTACCGGAATTGTACTCGTAGCAATAATCGCACATAAGATTGCAACGGGAGTGGACCTTGACTAAAAGACTATTGATTGGGCGAGGCATTTTCACCAAGTGTTGAATAGACTTCATAGTTTTGTTCACAATTTTCGCAGGCCTTATAATTTAGATTACCGTATGAGAAAGTACCATCTCTTTTTCTGCGGAGCCAGAGAAGGTAGCCGGTCCTTTTTTCCAACAATCTCTGGTAGTCATCATCATAGCGTCCGAGTATCGGGCCTCCTGCGTAACAAGTACGGACTGTTCCATCCGGCCAGAATGTCAGGTAATCGGAAAGAAACCCTATACCTTGACCAGGATCCAACCAATCATCAAAATCGCAGTGTGCTCCCACTACATCACTGGTTCTGGCAATCTCGTTTATTTTGGCACGCCCAATATTCTTCATTTCTTTCTCGTCCAATCTCCTAATGGTGAACAGGCCTGGAAATCTTTCCTCAAGTTGACGCCAGCGTTCCAATGCCTTACCGGCATGTGTACCAAGCTGTTCAAGATTCCACGGATTTTCAGAGAATGCAACACATATTCCGTGCGGAACGAATTGGGCAAGTTTCTGCATCTCCTCAGCAATGTCAATATACGAAGAGGCAAGAACCCACCTGCCATTGGTAGGGATAAATAAATCCCATACTCCATAGCCATTTAAGAGTTGACGCAAAACGCGAAGGAGCCTACGGGGTTTGATGAATGGTTCCCCTCCAACAAGTGTAACATGGTATAATAAGTGGACTGCTGCAGCTCGCTCAATAACATCCTTGAGCATAGCATCGGGCATATCGACACCAGATTGGGGGGAGCAATTAAAACAGCAATGGGCGCACTGGTGCTGACAACGAGTTGTCAAGAAGATCATGCACCCATATGGAATCCTGCTGTGCAAATTAATGAGACGTAGAGCTGGTATGGGTTCTATTTGAATTACCAGATGAATGTGAAGAATGAGCTCCGCAGACAACCTCACCTTCCTGCAATTGTGTCTTCAGTTTCTCGGCAACCCGTTTCAATACCTCGTTTTTTGATGTTTCGAGTTCCTTCAAGGCTTCCTGATCAATCTTCTTTTCCATGTCCAATCCTTTCACAAGCAGTGTTACTTAATAAATGAAATGGTTAAACAATTTGTTCATTATTAATATTGGCCAATTTCTTCTTTGTCCATCTTGACGCGGTTATATGAAGCAATCCTGTTCCTGGTATCCGGAAGTTCCTGCGATGCATCTTTGACACGATAGTATATTTTGCTCCCCGCATCCCGAAAGAAAAAGTAATTTTTAAATGATACGATCGCAAAATGTTATATTCAAATGATGGTAAAACCTAACTCGAAAATCGGTGCTTAAAGAAAACTATAATGCTGCTGGAACAAAATTCATATTCTTGATCAGCTTGGAGGTAATACAATAAAAGAGGTTGTTGATAAAATCAAGAGGATTATCTATCCCTATAACTAAAATGTGCGAATGTATTACTTGAAGATCCTGATGATGGACGGGTATTGGTAGAATATATACTGGTTATAACGGTTTTGGGGGTTGAATGTATTATCAATAGGTTATGACTTCTTCAGATTTAATGCGCAAAACTTGCGTAACAACTCAACATTCTAATATTATAGATAATTAATGGTGATTAGAAATATCGACTTTCAAGTGATTATCACAGACAGCCATCATAACCCCCAAATCCGTTATAATCAGAATATCCATTCATCAACCGAGGGCGGTCTGTCATTTTGGCAGGTCGCCCTCTTTGCGTTTTAAGGAGGCTCATCATGAAGCAGACATCAATTCGCAGCGTCACCCCACTTGTCAGCAGGACCTTTTCCGCACCCAGTCAAACGTATCCGCCAGCAAATTTATCTCTATTTATCGGGTTTGCCTGGTCAAGGACGCAACCGTTTTCTTCGGTCAATCCAGCGTCAATAATTCTCATAAAGCACATGCCGTAATTCAGAACCTAATCTTGACCCGAGGGCAGCCGGACAGGGAACAGTTTGTCGTCGCTTTGCTGAACGCCAAGAACGGCTGATACCGATAACCTTCATATTTTAATTTTTCCTCTCTGATTGTTGAAAGCTTGGGATAAACGAAGGTTCTTTTCTTGAATCACCATTTCTCCCAGTGAATATTTTCGGGTTTGAATTTATCCTTTGGCTTGTCCACCCCTGTTGGATACCCGATGGGAATGACATTCAAAGGAATAACATCATCCGGAATATTAAGGGTCTTCCTGACGAA
>CAJBLH010000083.1 GCA_903953895.1 uncultured Desulfobacteraceae bacterium
CCATTTCTGTAATTTTGGAATGTCCACCCCTTGCAGCCGCTCTGAAAAAATCGTCAGCAATTCATCATGGGTATAGCCGCATATGGCGGCATAATCCGGATCCAGGGTGATATCCTCCAGGTTGTTCAACACACTGAACAGACTGACCTTGCTGAATTTGGATATGCCGGTGAGAAATACAAATTTCAGATAACGGTCACAGTCCTTGATCACTGAATACAAGTTCTTCAGACCATTGCGTATCGCTGCGGACATATCGGCATCTTCGATATTATCCAGAAGCGGTTTGTCGTATTCATCGATGAGAATCACGACTTTCTGCCGATGCCGATTATGAAGTTTGATGATCAGTTCGCGGAATTTGAAGGGGATGGCGGATTCTTCAAGGGTCAGACCGTGCAGGTCGGTTTGTTCCTGCAGCATGGAATATATGGCGTTATTCAGATCGCTGCGGCTCTCCAGCACACCGGTTCCAAAACTGAGACTGATGACGGGATAACACACATCCCAGTCCCAGTGATCTTCGAGATACAGCCCGCTGAAATACTCTTTGTTACCGGCAAACGCCTGTTTCAGAGTGTCTATGAACAGACTTTTTCCGAATCGCCGAGGGCGGGACAGAAAATAATAGCCGCCTTTTTGTACCAGCTCATGAACATGACGGGTTTTGTCCACATAATAATAGTCGTCGCTGCGGATTTTATCGAAGCTTTGAACACCGATCGGCAGTTTTTTCATGGTTGATCCCTATATTGTTCGTTCCCAGTCCTGACGGACCATATCCAGAAGTTGTCGGGAAGTATCGGCATCCAGAACGATGCCGTCGAAATCCGGCGGGCACAGCAGTTTCTGCATGAGAAAGCCGTCGGTGTCGAACCATCGGGGCAGTGCGCCGCCGAAGAAATAGCCCTTTTCCCGGAGAACATCGACGGCCGACCCGACCCAGGGAATTCCCAGATCAAACCATGCCTGAAGCACCACGGCTTTTCCGGCGATGGCCTCGGTCTCGATCCGGGCGAACGCATCGGGAAAATCCGCACCGATCGCATACACGGCTATCCGGGCGACATTGGCATAATGGAATATCTGGATCGTCATGCGCGACTGCTGGTCTGACGGCGCCGATCCTTCCGAGATGACCACATCCCGGGAATCATCAATGCGGGAATATATCCAACGCAGAGATGTCTCATATGATGCCGGGATATGAATCCGGTGATATTTGGGCTTCCAGCAGCGAAAACCGCACAAGGCCGCAACCCGGCCAGATGCGCTCTTTTCTTTGGCATACGATTCGGCAGGCATCAAAGCAATTTCCACGGCGGTAAATATATGCTTGAAATGCTTGACAGCCTTCTGCGTGAAATCATGGCTGCATATGGATTCGCCGAAAGTTTCCTCGATATTGTCGTGCCGGGGAATGAATTCATTGTACAGATAATCGCTGATCCGTGTAAAGGCGCCGGTGTTTCGGTATGCCTTCAGAACAAGACCGACACCGTTTTCATACAGCAAAGGACAGGGCGTGGAATGAAACAGATGGGTCACGCCGATGATCTTGCCGGAATCCGTCCGGGCAACGATGGAATAATATTCTCCGGATGCGTTGGCATCGATGATCGCCTGGGGATCGTAGAAAAGCCGGATGGGATAGTGATCGCCATAGACGGCATGAAACAGATGGACGATTCCCTCGGCATCTTCGGGTTGAAAATCGCTTGCCATAAAATTCTGGGTGGCGGATTCCGGAGGACCTGGATGATTATCATTCATAGATTCGATTACTCCTTTGTAAGAAAAGAAAGACTGCCAGCATAACAACTACCAATGAAATCACCGCGCATATCGTAAACAGCAGCGTATAGCCGCCGCCCAATGACAGAACGTTCCCCATCAGCATCGGACAGATAAAGAACCCGGCATCCATCATGAAAAACATCAAATTGCCGTTGATTCCCTGAAACTGCTTGGGAGAATTCTCGAACATGAGGGCATTGAGCAGGGGAAGCATGCATCCCATGGCCACCCCGTATCCGAAGGCGGCAATGACCAGTTTGGAAAACGAATCGATCCGGGGCAGCAGCGCATAAAAAAAAGCCAAAAAAAAGGCCAGTCCTGCAAGTGCGCCGGATTTGCTGACAGCATCCATCAACCGACCCAAACCTGTCCGCAAGACGATCATCACGGCCATGGACACGGCAAAGAACATGCCGACATTCCCACCAAGCCCCTGTTCGACAACAAATGTTTTGATGAAATAAAAGACGGTGGCATAGACGAAGAACACCAGCAGATTCATCATCAAAACAAGAGCCACCGGCGCCTGGCGGATATTCCGCCACACATCGGCCATCGATGGACGTATCGTGGAAGCTGCATCCAGATGGGCGACCATATTCCGGATACGGGAGCCGACAGCGGATATCAGAATGATCCCTGGAACGGCCAGAATGGAAACCATCGCGTAGATGATGGCTTCGTTTTGAAAATGACCGATGGCGATTTCGGTCAACATCGGCGCCACGGCGTAGGGGACAAGACTGGACAGACTCATGATGCCGAACCCCTGGGCGCTTTTCTCCCTGGGAATGAAATGAACCAGCAGCGCCACACCGGCCGAAATCAGCGTAACGAAAGCCGCTCCATGACAGATTCTCAGCAGTATCAGGCCTGGCAGTGAGACGGTCGGCATATAGGCGCACAAACACCCCGCCAGCAGAATCATGGAAATCCTGAGAAACTGCAAGGCATTTCCCGCATGGATGAAGACACTGACTACCGGCCGCAGAAAAAACGCGCTCATGGGCTCGAGTCCCACGATAATTCCCCGCCATTCGGCGGCGATTTCGAGGCTTTCCAGATAGCTGTAGAAGCTGTAAAACACGGACATATTGCAGAAACCGAAAAACAGAATGAAGATCAGAAAGATGAATTCGATCGAATACAATGGCAGGGGGCGGTCGGACGAGTCGGCCATGGGATTGTCCACCTTTTACCTGAGAATGTTTTCCAGACCCGCCATGAATGCATCCATGGCATCCGGGATGGACAGAGTGAGCCGGATACAGTTGGAAAACCGGAATCCGGTCAGGGTCCGGACCATGACACCCTGCATCATGAGCTTGCGGTAGGCCAGGCTGTCGCTCATGGGAAGCCGGATCATGATGAAATTTCCCTCTCCGCTCAGATATGACGTCAGGGGGATGAATCCATTGATCCCCACCGTTGCCAGGCTTGGCGCGATCCTTTATCCGCTGAATTTCATCCTGCACGATTCGGGTCTGGTTTTACCGCACGCAATAAAACACCTTCTGTTTTGAAGGAACTGTTAAACCCGGTCTTTCCAACAAGCTCCGATTTCTCAAAACCGGCTTTTTCCAATAACGCCAGGAATTCCATTCCCGGTATCGCACCCCCCTCTCACTGGAACCAATTAGCCAGTCGGGTTTTCATGTCTTTTTGAACACTGCTGATAGCGACCTGATCAGCCAACATCAGGCGGCCCCCGGGCTTTAGAACCCTTGATACCTCCTTCAATAAGGCGGCTTTGTCAGGAATCAAATTTATTACGCCGTTTGAGATCACCACATCAAATTCATTGTCCGAAAAAGGCAGAATCCCGCCGGAGGTACTTTCGAAACTGGCATTTTTTAGCCCAGTCAACGCCACGTTCGATCTTGCCCGTTGCAGCATCTCCGGAACAATATCAATTCCGACCGCTTTCCCGGTTGGACCCGCCATCATTGCCGCAAGGATTGTGTCCACTCCAGTCCCGCAACCGATATCTAAAATCACATCCCCTTTATTTATCGGCCCTAAAGAAAAAGGATTCCCCACACCGCAATATGATGAAATAACTTCTTCCGGCAGCACACCAACCAGTTCAGGATCATATTTCTGAGCCTCGATACCCGACCGGCCGGTTGGATATTTGAACAACCCTTCCGGACTGTCGGCAACCTTGATGAATTTATTTCGAATCCCTGCTTCGATTTTATTGATATCGTCCTGAGTTACCTGGATTACCATATTTGCTTACCTCCAAAATTCTCTGATATATTATCTGTTTCTACTCCCACGTCTTATTCTTGAATCCCAGGGTCGTCGCATTTTCTGAAATGGCGCGTTTGATCTGGTCCGAAACACCTTCCGGAAAATCAGCGGTGATCTCCACGCTCACCTTCACGGTTGCCTGAGAATCGCCGGCCAGTATGCTGATGATCTCATCGGCTATCTGCACGAGGCGCATCTTGGCGGTTGCCGCATTGACTTCGGCGGTACCGATGAATGTTTTTGACTTTGGTTCAACGGTATGCTCTGTCGGGTTTTCCGGGGGAGATGTTTTACCATTCTTATCGGGATTATCGACAAATCCATGAATATCTTCGGCAATGGTTCCCGTTTCAGTTTTTGGGAACGGTGTGGCTTTGGCCGCCTGATCCGCTTCGTATTTTTTCGCCGCCTCTATTTCTATGAGCAGGAGGGTGTCATCCAACTGGATATGGGGATCACCGATCTTGAACCCATCGAAGGCCCCTTCGTGCTGACCGTATGCCGTTCCGTAGAAATCCCGTGAAGCGGCGCCCTTGGTGATGGTCTGCGCCAGTACGTCACGCGTCTTCAATCTTGGCAGGTAGATGTAGCGCAGCGTATCTTCCCAGAATGCCAATGCCCCGATGGCGGGTTTGTCATCCTTCCAGTAAAATTTTTTCAACTCCGTGCGCAGGTGGATGGGCGACCATGTGGTGATGACCAGTTCATTTTCCACACACACGTTCTCGATCTCACCACCCAGTCCGGAACTGCTTGTGTTCAATGGAAACACTTCCATTTGCGGATCGGGGTCGGTCGCAATGGGCTGTACCGGGCAGAGGAACCACTTGTAGCATTCACGGGCCACCCGAGGCAGCACCTCCTCGGCTGTCTGCAATTCCTTTTTTGCCTGCTGCACCTGAAGCGTATCCAGTACCAGCCGCATCCCGGCAATGTCATCCACGATGGAGCCCCAGGCCATGGCGGTCCGGAGACAGTCGTACAATCGTGTGAGAGAGCCGTGATCCGGGGCGAGAAAGAGGAGTCGATTTCCCCGGTAACGGGGTTTGGTTCCGTTGTTCCGGATATACTCCAGGGCGGCGTTAAAGGCAAGGCGTGTCTCTTCTCGGGAGTAGCACTGATCGGGTGTCAGGAAAACAAGACGTAGAGAGCTGTCGTCCGGCACATCGGCATGCGGGGTGAAGACATGGACGCCATCGAAAAACTTGGCGCCGCCGGCCAGTTTTTTCAAAACATCGGCCATTTTCTCACGCACATCGGTGCGGAGGTCGAATCGTTTTTTCCGGTCTTCCATCTCCCGTCGGAGATTGGCGCGGGTATCGAACCAGAATCGCGTGGTGTCCTGGGCTTTGTCTCCGGAGCTGTTGAGATAATGCAGCCGGTCGGCCAGCCGGCCCAGTGCTCTGCCTGATCCTTCTGTACGCATCGGCCATGTGCCGGTAAGAGAAAAGCCTGCTCTTAATACAGCATCAAGAAAGGTTTCCCATCCTGTGTTGCCGGTGCCAGTTTCACTGGTATCTGACTGCTTGAACGCATAGTAAATAGTGGTCGGAAAGACTGGTTGCGCTTGATCAGCTATCCTGTGCATTGCTTCTGTCATACCTTTGAGAAAGAACGCTTCCGCTTTTTCCTTGGTGCCATGACGGTAGGGGGTTGCCACTAGTTCTTCTGCTTTTGGCACTGCAATTGTTGAAAACAGACTGGGATAGACTGAACGTAAGGAACAACGCATCCAGACATAGAAAAAGTCGGAGAGGTCAGCATAGCCGATGTTGTCGTAGTATGGCGGGTCCGTAGAAACAAGCTTGTTTTTGCTGACGCTCTGAATAGAGGCATTTTCTTGGCCGGCCATTCCTTGCGAATCTGTCGGGAGTGCAGCTATTGCCATCACACCTTTGTCGATAGCAGTAAAAAAACTACCTCCAGAATCTGAAAATGGATTTGCTTCTGCATAATCCCAGGTCATTGGTATAGCTTGCCGTGCGAATGTTTCGCGGAATGCGCCACGGTCATTCATCCAAGAGGCAATAGTAGAACCAATGTTGGCAACTTTGCTAATAGCGCAAGCCAAATAAACCGCCACCGCATCGGCATAGGCAGTAGCTCCAGTACCGCATGCGTCTATACCCTGTCCATCATCCGCCATGCCAGCAGCCAATGCATCACCCTTTACCTTCTCCCGAACTTCCTGAATCAGATCGGAAAAAGTGTTTAACGCTACCAGTTGGCGGGGGGTGAAGAGATCGCCAAAGCAATCAAATCCATAATTGGAAACATTTACCCGGCACTTCCCATGTAGTTTGGTCTCTGGTTTCCATTCCGATGTTACTTGATGTGCAATTGATTCCATTTCGAAGCTCGGAGCCAAATACACGCGACTGCGCGGCCCCTCGGCAACAATTGCCATCAATTTTTGCCCTATTCGACCAGCAGTTCCTTCAGTACGAATGTAATTGTAATCTAAAGGGGTAGCCGACATCAGACAAAGGAATCCAGCTCGTTTCCCTGCTGTTGTCCCCTTATTGGCACCTTCCGGCGGGGTGCCGGTCTTCACCTCGAACCGATAACTGCCGCCCTCAATCACCGGTTGCACATAAGCCTCTTTCCCTGCCTTGCTGGAAAGAATGAATGTGGAAACCAGCGGCACATCCACATGAGAAAAAGCAGGGTTGGGGCTTTTCACTGTCCGCGCCCAGAGCCAGGCAATCACGGTAGCCTCGCCGCCGCCATATTCCTCGGGGAGTTTCACCTTGGGGTAAAGATGCCCAATCCGCTTGAATGCTTCCTCCCGCATCCATGCCCCATAGCGTCTCACATCTTCGGCCAGTCCTGTTGCACCGGGCCAATCAGCCTTGAATGAAGTTTGTTTATCCTTTTTTGGAATTGGTCCCACAGGCGCACGCCCCGCAAACTTCGGCGGAATTTCGATCATCGCCTTGTTGATCAGCACCGCCACGGGGTTCAGATCACTTGCATAGGCTTCCAACCCCAGCCGCTGCGCCTCCAGCGGGATGGAACCTCCACCAGCAAATGGGTCATGAAAGGCGGGAAGTTTATCCGGATTGAACAGCTCGGCAGCCTGGGGATGCTCCTTGTTCAATTCACACACCTCGTGCCAGGACTTGCGGATTTCGGAACGGGCACGTTCCAGCACCACTTCATTGGTGGTGTTCTCCCACAAAACCAGGTCTTCGATGATCTTGAAAAGCCGCTTTCGGCTTGCCGCCCACGAAGCCTTGAGATGGCTGGGGGGAATCTGACCCGGATGTTCCATCTCCCACTTCCACGAAGGGTCATTCACCATCTGCGAAAAGATGACCGCCCGCGCCGCTGCAAGGGGCGCCGCGCCCACCACAGGTGCAGCGTGCTGGGATGCCCGTGGCGGATAGACTTCTCCCGCGAACAGGCGGTATTGATGATATCCAGCGGCAGGGCGACTTCGATCAGTTTCTTGGGGGATTTGACGGTCATGAGTGAACCTCTATTTCCAGGTTAATAGGTCGTTTCAGGGTGAAGCCATCCGGTAATCTGACCATGATGTTTCCGCAAAAAACCAGTTTCATGTTTCTGTCAGTTCCCTTTCTATGACCCTGCCCTCCTCTGCCTCCCTGATGGATTTTCTTAAATGCTCGGCATTTGCAGGATTTGACAATAAATATAAGGTTTCCTGCCAGGAATTAAATTCATCCAGCCCCATCAGTACCGCACGGCTGCCTTTGTCATTACAGAGTATTGTAGGCTCTGCATTTGCAATAACCCTGTCAATCAGCAAATCCAGATTCTGACTCGCCTGATAAGTGGTAACAGCGTCCATTATAATTTCTCCATTAATATATTTTCGGCTCTCAGCCCATCCTTTCAAATTCTCGGCTGTTATTCCGGAAAATCATTCCGCCAGTAGAGCCTGAATGGAATCTGTGTCAAGCACCCGGCCGGCCCATCGATCAAGTTGATCCATGTTTGCCTTTGCCAGTTGTTCACGTCCCCAATCCGGCAGTGTTCCAAAACGATGGGTCAGAATCAAGCACGGATGATTGATAATCCTGAAGGACTAATTTGAAATTCAGCCAAGATATTTCAGGCGGGCTATTTCCAAAATTTTCTATTTTGACTTGGCAAAGTCATCAAATACTTTGTCAGTTTTCTGATCCAGAGAAGCGAATACTTTACTGACGTCCTCTTTTGAAGAAAATAGATTCTTTACCTTTTTCATTTTCAGCTTTTTTAATGAGTTCATTTCATACCTTCCAAAGGTTATTCACATAACAATCATACGGAATAATTTCGTCCGATTCGACCTCATAGGCGGTAAACGGGTCGGCCGATCACAAAACAACAGCACACCGGCATGGGTCGGGCACTGATGGGTCAGATCGAAAAAGCTCAAACCTGCAAGCTGCTGTTCGAGGGTTCGACTATTTTCTGCGATCACGTCCGGCGCAATGACTTTTTTTCGATATCCCACCAGAAAACGAGCGGCATCCAGATCGTCCACTGTAGCCTGGCGGCAAGGCTGTGCGTCGAAACTGCGGGCAAACGAGATGCGCCGCTCTGCAAGAATCCGCTCTTCCTGCTCTGTGGCGGTGCCGCTACCTGGCAATAATTGCATCAGTTGATTTTCATCGATCATAATATTCCGCGATAATATCCTTGCAGCGCGTATAATGACTATTCTGAGCTGCGGCGGCCAGGAACATCACCGCGTAGCGCCACCGCAGCGATTCCAGCCGTCAAATCAAGCGCCTTGTTCGGCGATTTTCTGCCGTTGTCTTTTCCTTTTCCTGTTTTGCCCGGCAGTTTTCATTCCACACAGATCCACAACTTTCTGTCCTGGCGATAGCCCTTTTGCATTGAGATGGGCGACAAGTGCATCTACACTGTAAGCATGTTCGCGTGCGATGCCATCTTTAATTTTCCATAGCTCTTCGATGATTTCGTCAGCCATCTTCATTTACCCCCATAAGTTCTTGTGGAGTGCAAATCTCTGGGCACACATAACCAAGTGCGGTACATACTTTTCTCACTACAGGTTTCATCTCTGCGTTGTCAATATGCCGGCAGTTCCATATCAAAAGGTATTCAACACCGTGAACGGCTGCTATTGCGATATGAAGGGAGTCATCCAACGCTTTTACCGGAACCGCACCCTCTTTGAGGAGCGCTTTGGATAAGGCAACGACTGCTTCGGTAATTGCCAGAAGCGGGATGTCAGACAGGGCGTTGAGCCGCCGTGATGCAGCATCCGGGTTTCCTCTTCCAGCCTCTTCGGTAACAACGCTGGATGTATAAAGACTGAACCGGCTGCTTTGAGTGTCTCACCAGTCACTAGATATTTTTTGCCAGGCTGCTGCCAGCAAGTCGTTTGTGGGACGAGCCGTGAGATACGAGATAATTGAGGTTTCGATGTAAACAGTCTTTTTCTCCACAATAACGGCCTCCAAGCTCAACCTTTAACGAGCGGCATCCAGATCGTCCAATGCCGCCTGGCGGCAAGGCTGCGCGTCGAAACTGCGGGCAAACGAGATGCGCCGCTCTGCAAGAATCCGCTCTTCCTGCTCTGTGGCGGTGCTGCATTGCTTCAGTTGATTCTCATCGATCATAATATTCCGCTATAGGATACCTGTAGCCATCAGACTTGATGCACATTTACGGACATCAGTCCATGCTGCCTCTTGCTGCTGCGTGAAGCCGGTTTAACGGTAACTTCCACATCCTGCCCGAGTGTTGTCAAAAATTCCATCAGACGGCCTACAGACACCGAAACAGGGCGGCAACGCATCAGAGCTGACACTTGTGTCTGTGAGGCACCCAGCAGTTTTGCTGCCTCGGCTTGGGATAAATCTCTGTCTTTCAGCAGCCGATAAATCTGCACCGTCAATTTGGCCTTGGCAATCTCCTGTTCGGAATCAGGAAACCCCAAATCGGCAAATACATTCCCGCTGCTTTTTTCATAATCTTGATTCATATTCAGGTCTCCTTGCTCTTGCCGGTATAAAGTTTTTCGGCTCGTTTTAACCGTTCTCGGATCAAGTCCATTTCATGATCAGGTGTTGCAATACCGTGCTTTGCCTTTTTCTGAAAAACATGCAAAACATAAACCTTGGTAGCAAATCTAACGGTATAAACGGCACGGTAAGTGTCGCCCTTAAAATCCTCGATTAACTCTAAAACGCCTGCACCGCCAAAACCCTTAAGCGGCTTTGCTTCTGGCGGCTTTACACCCAATTGGACGGCATAAAGCGCATATCCGAAAACACGACGAACGGAAAGCGGCAAAGCCTGTAAATCCTTTCGGGCTGATCCGATCCATTCAATCTCTTTAAATTCTTCCTTATCCATTATCTGAATATTTTAACTTTGCGGAGTTTACCCAACGGCGACCTCCAATCGTGTCACATATACTTCCTCATGCAAGCGCGACTGAATCTCCTCGGGTGAAGCTGTTTCGAAAAATAGCTCTAGCGCTTCTCGAAGATTCTCGCGCGCTTCCGCAATGGTGTCGCCCTGACTGGCGATATCGAGTTCCGGACAAAGAGACACATACCCCTCCCCTTCACGCTCGATAAATGCTGTAAATTGCTTTTGCATATGTCTATTCCAATGTCGTGAATCGTCATTCCTCGATTTCGCGAACCAAAGATTGTGATAGGTGTACGAATCATTTATCTCTTTTGAAGTCGCCATATATTTCTTCGTACCTCTCCTGAAGAGAGTCAAAATGGCCATAACTGTCGGTCGCATTCTTTACGATTTCGTGTGCTCTGCGCTCGTAATCATTTTCAATGCCATTCTTTTTTAGATATGCCAACACTTCTTCAAACATATTCTCCGGATTTGTATAATATGCTTCAGTATCAGGATTAAATTCGGAACAGAACGACGATATGCTTTCCACATAGGTAAACATCATGTCTGCAATCAAATTCGGATCGGTTATGATTTTTTTGAAATCATTTACAGCTTTTCTCGCCACAGACAATCTTGCCTTTGGAAATCCTCTGGTTGTCCCGTCAATAAATTCTTTTACAATGATATCTTCATATTTTTTTACAATCCCATCCGTGTCATCTGTCTGAGACTGATAATACTCTCTAACTTGCGGGAAACGTTGGCATAGTGTAGAAATTTCTTGAATTATTTCTTCTTTCGTTTTCTTGCCCAATTGCTTTTTTAATTCTGCTATTGTGAACTTCATGACATTTCCTATACTGAGAAGATTATCACATAAAATCGCCATCAATTGGCGTGCAAATCTCTGAACACACATCGCCATAGGTGGGATTTTTTACCCCCACCCCAACCCTCCCCCGCTGGGGGAGGGAGCAACAGGAACGTGCAGATTATGCCCTTTTGCAGTATACTTCCACCACCGAGCAGCCTGCGTTTTCATCAAACTCGCCCGGCGAGGGAAAGCCGGGGGGTTCCAGAAGCGCAGATTGTTCCCGCTTACCGTATCGTTATTAATCGGATCATATTCAACGACCCTGTAAGCCCGCCATGGACTGTCCGTAGTTGGCGATCTTGACCTGCATCTCAGGGCTCAATTGTTTGACAAGCTCTGCATTGTAGGCATGGGACGTCGTGTCGTCGAAAGCGGAGAGGCCAACCAGTATCCTTTGAAGCCCGACGGCTCTTGCACGCGACTTTTCAGCAGGCGAGCCTTCCTTGACCGCCGGATCGACATCGACTGCAATGATTGAAATGGTGTTGTCGCTGTTTCGGACGATATTGAATGTGCGGAACTGCTGGGGAAAATCTCGGGTCGATGCGGTCTCGACTTCCCAG
>CAJBLH010000084.1 GCA_903953895.1 uncultured Desulfobacteraceae bacterium
ATATATCGTCGGCGGGGTAAGACCGGCTGTTACTGCACAGGTTGAAATACACCAATGGGCAGATATCGACAGAATAGCTTTTGGTCTTGGAAGTAATTTTCCAACGGCAGCAAAAGCATCTGTGTAAACATTTTTCGAGATTGCATGCATCGGGTTACCGTGCCCGAAGAAGATGGTAGGCATCATATCAGTCATAAAACAGCCAGTTCCTTTTCCATATAAGATCATTTTAACGCAATATCCGATAAAAGATCAATTTAATCAACTTGCCAAAAATAAACCATTTGCAGCACAATAAGAAGCACTATATGTTTCGTGACCGGATCACCAATAATGGCCGGTCGATTCTTTGCAGTACACCGGCTGAAACGCTGCCGTAGAACACCCAGGATAACCCGCTTCGGCCATGACTGGCGATTGCGATCAGGTCGGCATTTTCTCTTTGTGCAACCGTTATGATGGTTTCCACAACTGCACCGTATTCGATAATACAAATGGCATCAATTTCTTTGTCTTGAAAACCTTGCTGAACGCCTGCCAGATATTCGGTTATTTCCTCTTTCCTGTGTTTGAAACCATCAATAATATCATGGAAGGCATCCGTATGCTTGGTGAATTCAGAAACGGGCAACACACTAAGAAAAATAACTTTTGACTTGTTCTCCAGTGCTAATTTCTCAACATAGGGAAGAATGCTTTCTGCTCTGGGGGAACCATCCAAAGGAACTAGTATCGTTGTATACATAAAGACCTTCCTCCTGAGTTGTGGTCTTGCGAAATCGAGTTTCAATTATTGCTGCTGCCGGCGGTTATTTTCATGGATCGACCGCATCGCGCACCATCACCTGAATCTCACCGCCGTTTGAGCCGTAAACAAATACCATCTATGAATTCCAATTGGTAAATGATATCATGTTACCCTACTAATGAAAATGATCATATTTATAGATAGTTGAAAGGATCATCAGTATGAATAAAATTGAGATGGAAGCCCTGTTGGATCAATTCCCTGTTGGAATCACCGTGACGGATCTGGACGGGAGAATGCTATATTACAATGAATATAGTGCAAAAATCATTGACCGAAAACCAGAATATATTGGTATGGACATAAGATCATGTCATAAAAAGAAAGAAAGTATAGAAAAAATAGATAAAATTTTATCAGAAATAAAAGATAAGAAACGGGAGACCTTTAATTACGAATCAAGGAGAAATGATAAAGTACTATCTGTTACAATTTCGCCATACATACTGCACGATGAAATAATTGGATTTATTCAGAGCTTTGTTGTGAAATGACTTTTTAGCGGCGAAGATATGGCAGGTTCTTCACAAAATAAAATAAAGATAATTTTGATTTGGAGACATTTGACTTATGAGAATTTTTTCTTCACTCGCTGCCCTGTTAATATGTTCTGTGGTGCTATCTGCTATGGCAGCGGACAACATGAAGGCTTTTCCTCCAGCCGAAGAGGGAATGGTTCGGCATGTCCTTCATCTTGTTAAACAGGATGATGAATCCGCTTGTAAAGTGCAACTGATCGTCGGTAAAATAATGCAAGTTGACGAAGGTAATAGATATTTCTTCAGCGGTAAAATTGAGGATGAAGCGATCGATGGCTGGGGTTTTCCCCGCTATAATGTCAGCACGCTCGGGTCAATGGCCGGCACGCTGATGGCGATTGATCCAAATGCGCCAAAGGTGAACCGGTTTATTGCGCTCGGTGGAGAGGCTTATCTCATCAGTTACAATAGCCGCTTGCCAATTGTGGTGTATGCACCTGAAGGTGCTGAAGTGCGTTACCGGTTATGGAGAGCTGAACCGGAGTCAAAAGTGATTGAGGCAGGATAACCGGAATGATAACTGATCAAAGCCTTTTAGAGATGATTTGGTGATTGTTATGGTTCAGTTCAGCTTACTTCCGGCGCCACCACTAAAAAAAGCAAGCGCCACTCCATAAGGGCAGTGGCTATGCTTGATTTTTTATTTAACCTCAACCGGCGTCTTCTTCTCGAACTTGCTCCAGAGGGCTTTCAAACCTTTTCTGATAGCCTTCTACAAAGATTCCAACCAACAGACACGCAGCACCGAAAGACACCAGTGCCATGATGTTGGCATGGGATATCATCATTTGCAGCCTCTGATTGAACTCATTGATGAGCCGAATCTCGGTTTTCGCCACCTCTAACTTAGATGTGGTTTCGAACAGCTTCTTTTCTGGAACGAACCCGACCTG
>CAJBLH010000085.1 GCA_903953895.1 uncultured Desulfobacteraceae bacterium
ATATATCGTCGGCGGGGTAAGACCGGCTGTTACTGCACAGGTTGAAATACACCAATGGGCAGATATCGACAGAATAGCTTTTGGTCTTGGAAGTAATTTTCCAACGGCAGCAAAAGCATCTGTGTAAACATTTTTCGAGATAGCATGCATCGGGTTACCGTGCCCAAAGAATATGGTAGGCATCATGTCAGTCATAGGTGTTCTTCTTTTTTCTTGTTAATATTATATGAATGCTATATCCAACAAAAGATGAATTTAATCAACTGGATATTTGTAATGTACCGACTATGCTTTCATTTATATGAAACGTCATGAAACATCTTTGGATAACCAACTGCCCATTTATTCAATGGATGAAAATATTTATGAAAGGAACTATATGAAGAGATATCTGTTTGCAATCATGGCATGTGCGTTTGTACTTTCCTTATCAGGACTGGCAACGGCAGCAGACAAGGCCACGCCAGATGATATGAAATGGATAGCCCAGTGTATCATTGACAATAAGGACGAAGGTCAACCGATGGAAGTAGTACAGAAATATTGTGAATGCATGAATTCAAAAATGGATGACAACGAGACTCAAACAGTTACTCAGTGGGAAAAAACCCACCCGAAAGAACGAAAAGAATGCAGTGATAAGGCTGGTTGGAAATAATCTAAAGAGGATAAATGGGCATTTGGTTTTCAAAAACGGTAAAGTGGGTATCTATGCTTCCCTTATGTCACTGTGAAAATGATGGAGGAAGTAACCATGGACAAAATCAGACAGATTCGAAAAATTATTATAAGCAGACCCGTGATGGAAGGAGCAGGCGTTCATCTGAGCCGGGTTTTTGGAAGCACTGAAGTCCCGTTATTCGATCCATTCCTGATGCTTGATGATTTCCGTTCCAGCAATCCAGATCATTATTTGGCTGGATTTCCGTGGCATCCCCATAGAGGGATCGAAACCATTACCTATGTATTGAAAGGTGACGTTGAACATGGCGACAGTATGGGAAACAAAGGTGTCATATCATCGGGGGATATGCAATGGATGACTGCAGGAAGCGGAATCGTTCATCAGGAAATGCCTCACGGCGATAATCAGAAACGGCTGGAAGGATTTCAACTATGGGCAAACCTTCCCAAGTCCCATAAGATGATGGAGCCCCGATACCAGGAAATCAGACATCACCAGATTCCGGAAATATCACTGGAAAATGGTGTGAAGATTAAAATCATCTGCGGGAAAATTGGAGAATATGAAAGTCCGGTAAAGGAAATCATAACCGATCCGGAATACCTGGATATCAGCATCCCGGCACAATCCCGTTTCAGTCATAGCACCAAACAGGGGTATACGGTATTTGCATATGTCATCGAGGGAAAAGGTTATTTCGAAGATACGAGTAAAAGTATAATTGCAAACGGGATGTTGTGCTTATACGATGATGGAGTGCAGATATCAATTACAACCAGCGATGAGCCCGTCCGGTTTTTGCTGATATCGGGAAAACCAATCGGAGAACCGGTCGCATGGCGTGGCCCCATCGTAATGAATACCAATGAAGAACTGGATTTGGCGTTTGAAGAGTATCAGAAAGGAACGTTTATCAAGCACAAAAAAGCCTGAAACCTGCAACGATAGATGGAGACGGCTGATAACCATTTAAATTATCCAGAACTTCCTGTTATGGTGTACCGTCATCAATTATTGTGTGATTCTTGTAATGAAAAATGTACGATTCAGCCCAACTAATTGATCTGTAACGTTTTATTCAAGCATTCTTAGCACTCTAATGAGGAACAAACATGTCCAATGAATGTAAAGTCTATTCGTCGGAAGAAATCAAAAAAATATGCATGGAAGCTGGTGCTGATGATGTCGGTCTTATAAATCTCGATCGGAACGCATTGAAGAGTCAAAGAGAGGGAATTCTCCATGTTTATCCCTTCACACGCAGCATCATTTCACTTGTTATAGCCTACAATCGTGAAAATATTCAGAGTCCTGCCCGGTACATGGCCAACGAGGAATTCCATTGCATTGCAGAAAAAACCTCTCATCTTGCAAGAAAAATCCTCCGTAAACTTAACCAGATCGGACTACGTGGCGTCGTTGTCAATAATGGCTGGCCAATGGACATGGATAAATACCCAGGAAAGATTTTTGATGTTAGCCACAAAGTTATTGCCATTGAAGCAGGTTTGGGCCACATGGGACTGAATCGGCTTGTTCTTCATCCAAAATACGGCAGCAGCATCATGCTGGATTCCATTTTAATTGGTAGCACAATGGACGAATACGATAATCCTCTTCAAGAAAATCCATGTATCAAATGCAATCTCTGTGCTGCCGTCTGTCCGACAGGAGCAATAACAAAGGACAACCCGTTCGATTTTATGGCCTGCCTTACTCATACCTACAGAGATAATTACATAGGATTCAACAATTTGATGGAAGCAGTTGTGATTTCAAAAGATATGGAAGAGTACCGAAGCCAATTCGATGACCGGGAAACCAGCTTTATGTGGCAATCGTTAATGTACGGTATGAGTTATCGTTGCTGTTACTGTATGGCAGTCTGCCCGGCAGGTGAAGAAATTGTGACGAGCTACCTTGAAAACAAAAAACAACACATTGAAATGATAGTTAAACCCCTTAAAGACCGGCAGGAAAGAGTTTACGTTTTGGCAGGCTCCCGAGCAGAAACAGAGGCTGCCCGGAATGAGAATAAGGAAATCAAAATTGTGAAGGGAATAGTGCGAGCTCTGAAATAAGGTCGATGATTCAAATTATATCTGTGGGCATTCAGGTTATATTACAATATTCCCGTTTATGATCAATTAGTTGTTTCTATTAAATGACAATTGCCGGTTATGAAATCTGGATAGAATCAGCACCGCAGCCACAGCTCCAATTAGGCACCAGAACATATCCGTTTGCGTATCCCAGATATACCCCTGTGTTCCAAGAAAGGCTTCGGTGTCTTCCGGACTGGTTAAAGATGCAAGCCATTCTATAATCTCATAAAACGCTGAAAATCCCATTGGAACGGCAATAGATAAGAAGTTCAGCCATTTTCCCGGTTTTAACGGTGAGGTTCTGGATAGTATTTCACGGGTACATATTGCCGGACAGAATCCCTGCATGAAATGACCGATTTTATCATAATTGTTTCGTGTCCACCCGAACCAGTCTTCCATCCAGAACCCTAATGGCACTTTTGCGTAGGAATAATGTCCGCCGACCATTAAGACGATACTGTGAACTGCAATGAGGGTGTAGGCGATGTCCGTCAACCGGAATCTGTTGTAAGTGCAAATCAAGATCGGCATCACAATAAAGACGGGAAGCGTTTCCAGCACCCATGTCAGGTATGTATCTTGAGGATTGATAGCCGACCAGATAAAGATGACCGATACCAGGCTGACCAAAGAGAGATGATATTTTTTAGGATTCATTTGATTATTCCGAAGTTTAACTAAGGACAGAAACAGATCATTTTGCATGTTGAAATGTAACAATCACTGCTGTTCCTTGCTGTACAGAGGAATCAGAGAGAAAGTGTACTGTTCCCCTGAGTTGCTGAGTCAGCGCACGGACAAGCAGCAAACCTAAGGTGCTGGATGAGGATGAGTCAAATCCGGCAGGTAGTCCGATACCATTGTCTTGTACCACTAACGTGTAAATATTGTCTTTTTTTTCAAAACCGATATTTAGCTCAGGGCTGATTATATCGGTAAAAGCGTGTTTCATAGCATTGGAGATCAGCTCATTGATTATCAAAGCGCAGGGAATAGCGAAATAGATGTCAAGACAGATATTTTGAGCACTTACTTTGATGTTGAACTTTCTTTTTCCCGCTTGATAAGAGGACGCCAGATCCGTGGCAATACAATTGATATATTCGCTGAAGTTCACGGCTGATAGATTTTCTGATTGGTATATTTTTTCATGAACCAGTGCCATGGACTTGATCCGCTTCTGGGAAATGTCTAATATTTCTTTAACAAAATTATCATTGATCCTGTTTGCCTGCAATCCAAGAAGACCAGAAATAATCGCCAGGTTATTCTTGACTCTGTGATGGATTTCCTTCAGCAGTATTTCTTTTTCCAGAAGATTTAGCTTAATCTGTTCCTCAGCAAGCTTTCGGTCATTGATGTCTGTATGGATGCCAAACGCCATCAGTGGTTTGCCATCGGCAGTACGGGTGATAAGCCGACCGCTGTCTTGAATCCAGACCCAATGCCCGTTTTTGTGCTTCATTTGAAATTCACAGATGTAATATGACAGTTCACCAGAAAAATGTCGCTTCACCAATGCATTGGATTGTTTCACTCCGTCTGGATGCACCAAAGTCTCCCATTTTCTGCTACTGAACGGAGCTAACTCATTAAGAGTATAGCCCAGCGTCTGTGCCCACATCTCATTTATAACGATTTCTCCGGTCTGAACATTCCATTCCCAGGTGCCCCCAGGGGTGGCCTCAATGATGCTCTGAAGCCGCCATCGCTCCTCGCACAGTGTTTCCTCTGCCTGCTTTCGCTCAGTGATGTTATTAAAATACCAAATCCTGCCATAATGCTTCCCATCGGCGATTGTAATCGGAGACGAATATCTATAAAAACATCGCCCATCGATAAATTCAATTTCGTCCCTGCTCTTCTCATCCTTATGTTCATAAAGCCATGAGACCTTGTGACTGAATTCATCCGGATATTTAAGTTGTTTCAATACGTGTTTCAGCATCTCCTTATCGTTTCTTGTCTCCAGTATGTACTCTGGTATTTTCCATATCTCACCAAAGCGTTTATTATGGTGAATAGAAAATCCTTCGTTGTCCACAACCAGTATTCCATCAGTAGACATCTCTGAAATGGCTTCGAGTATCTTCATTTTATATAATCGAGATTCTTCTGCCATTTGGCGTTCAGATTCCGCTCTCTCTAATTCCAGAATCCTCTGTTCGAGTTCTTCATAAGTCGGTTTTTTAGGCATCAATTCATCGTTCCGTCAGGTGTTGATTATCGCTTCAGCTACTGACTTGTAAAAATGGCTGGAGTAACGACTGTTGTATTGCTGCTTAATCCTTTTACCGTATCGGTAGCAATGGGATATCGATCCTATCCGGTAACTAAACTATTCGAATAATTTCGTCTATTTTAATAAATTTTTTTGCCTTCGTTAAAACGATACGTCTCCAATATAGATTCAATCCAATCTTCCACATCCCGTAAAACCAGTTCACGTTCCGGTTCATTGAATACCTCATGGTACAATTCGGGATAAATCTTCATAGCTTTCTCGGTTGAACTGATCTTTTCGTAAAATGATCTCGATCCGTCACATTCGACCAATTTATCTTTTCCGCCATGAACAATCAATACCGGTAAGTTGATCTTTTGTGCTTCTGATGTGATCCTCTCGGTCGCCTTCAGCAATTCTGCCCCAAGCCTTGCTGTGACTTTTCCGGTGCATACCAAAGGGTCATTAAGATATTCTTGGACAACGGCAGGATCACGACATATCCCGTCTGCCTCCAGTTTTATTATTCCGAACTTCGGGAGGATTTTCGATAATATTCTCCCCAATGCAATGGTAACGGGTGAAATATGATCTGGGACTTTGACACTTGGCCCGGACAGTACTGCGCCTGCAAAATCTTGCTGGTGATCCAATAGGCAACACGCTGTAATCAACCCGCCCATGCTATGACCA
>CAJBLH010000086.1 GCA_903953895.1 uncultured Desulfobacteraceae bacterium
ATGCCACCATCATCCAGAGCGGTATATTTTCGTGCGCCGCATCCACGCTGTCCGACGATCTTAAAGTCCATATTCCCGACCTCTTGTATCCGGACGGCATTACCCGGATGTGGGTGGATATGGAATACAGTTCGGTGCTTTCCACCGACAGCAATGCCTATTTTATTGTTACAAATTATGGGGTTGTCTCTAATTGATGACATTTTCAAGGTGATATCACAAATGTCCGTTGTTAGAATCCCAATACAAAATGTCAGTTTAACCCAGTCGATTATAGTGAGGTGTCTATGAAATTACGTCTGCCGATCATGATATTGTTATCAGCAGTATCAATTTGTTTGTGTTGTTCCTATGATCTTTTTGCCGCAAATCCGGTACCTTCAGACTGTATTTCTTTAACCGGTTTTTACCCCCGTGCCCCAGACGATGTTACCTATTATACATTCGGGAACCTATCAGATACATATCAAGGATATAAGCCGTATTTTAGAGTCTTCATTCCGCCGGGAACGGTTGTAGAGGCTTTGGATATACTGGATGATGGAAAACAAACGGCAGTGGCGCGGCATAAGGTGCCGCCGACGGGGTTGCCGGAATTTCCACCAATCGGTTATCCCGTCACTTACTACCCATATACATTAACTGAACTTGAATCTGCCGATCGATGGTCTTCCGAAACCAATGAGGGCTTTCTTTATATAACCGCTGACTCTTTTTACCCATATCTTGATATTTCAAGAGCTGGATGGATGTACGTAAAAGTTGGAGGCGGCAACTACTCATCTGTCTATATTACTCAATTTATTGCAACGGTCGATACAAAAATATACAATGACTGGTGGGATAAATATATCAAAAATGAAGCCGGATGGAATATGTATGTTCAAAACGTTGGTACATACATCGATCCAACCGCAGCAAGCGCGCCAATTTTGGCAGTCGATCCAACCAATCAAGCTGTACCAGATACCAGCGGTACGACTACTTTCTATGTTTCTAACAGCGGAACCGGAACAATGCCCTGGACAGCGGTGGTGATATCTGGCAGCGACTGGCTGTCGATTACATCGGGCAGCAGCGGCAGCGATGCCGGAACCATTACCTGCGATTATACAGCCAACACTGGTACAGCGAACCGTATAGCCACCATCCGGGTAACGGCAACCGGTGCAATGAATAGTCCGACAGATATCACCGTAACACAAGCAGCCAGTGCGATGACGGCGTGTACTGCGACGTTAGACGGCAATTTGTCTCTCCACATACCGTTTCTTTCCTACCTGATTCCCTATTGGGGCGCCCCATCTTACTGGGCGGATCTGGTTTATGAGCCCAATCCGGCGTACCCGACATGGATACCCTTTAAGCTGACCAATGCCGCCACCATCCAGAGTGGTATATTTTCATGCGAAGCATCCACGCTGTCCGACGATCTCAAAATCCATATTCCCGATCTCTTGTATCCGGACGGCATTACCCGGATGTGGGTGGATATGGAATACAGTCCGGTGCTTTCCACCGACAGCAATGCTTATTTTGTAGTCACGAACTATGGCGTTGTTTCCAATTAGGTAACTGTTGTTATGGCCAGACGGTCTGCATCGGGCTTATGTCCACCCAATGGCCATAACCGTAACGGAGACGTCGTTTTTTAAGATTTCTCCGGACAATTTGGCCAGAACCGATTCATCGTCCACCGGAACGAACAAGGCCAGAGTGACTGCTGAAAGGCCCATGCTGCGGGCATAGGCAGCCGCCTGTTCCGTGGCTTTCCTGGTTTCAGACATATCCACGAAGCTTTTGATTTCGATGATGCCTTTCTTTCCGTTGCACCGGATATGAATGTCCACCTTGCCGTTTCCGGTTGGAAACTCCGGGCTGGTCACGCATCGCCTGCCGATGGCGGCCAGAAGCCAGGCATAAAGATGAAAATGCCCGACGGCTTCGGTGTAATGCAGATCGGCTCTGCGGGGCTGATCTTTAAAGGGGTTAAGCCCATTGGCCTTCATCCGGATCAAGTATGACTTGTACCGATCAAGCAGAGACGGCAGATTCAGGGTTTCACCTGCGAACACATCCGCCAGATCATCCAGGGGTTCCAGTGCCAGCATGGACAGTTGGTCGCCGACCAGATCATCGGTCAGGGCGCTGTACAGGCGCTTTTGGATAAACGGGCAGGAAAAACGGCAGACTTCAATCGAATTATTATCTCTATCAACAGATGTTTCAGGCATAATGACGCCATTGAGATACAGATATCCGCACCAGCCTGTATCCAGAGAAAAAGGTACATCCGAGCTGGAAAACAGTTTCAGTACTTGGGGGGCATACCCCGATCGTACTTTTTTGACCAGATTCAACACGGTATTGTTCCATTCAACAAACAATGCCTTGCGTAATACGGTGTTCCATGCGGAAACGTCTATGGAAGCGAGGTGATCCGGATTGTACTTTTCAGTCAACAGCTCCCCGAACCACCCCACCAGACCCGGCTGACCATTTGTGGTTTCAAACACACGCTGAACGACTTCCGGTTCAACGGTCTGGCCGCTTTCCTGCTGATATTGATCGAACAGGTCCGTAACTTCATCCACCGTAAAATTGGGAACATGGAGGCTTCTTTGAATGTTGAAAGGCGACCCCCTCTCGCTGTCCACGCCCAATACGGCGCGGACGCCGATTAAGGATAATCCGTGCAACGCATAACGATCCCGCTTTAAATAGATATCGCGGAACAATGTTACCAGCCGATCGATTACCGCCGGCGGCAAGCTGTCAAATTCATCGATAAACAAAATCAGGGGGCGTTTAAAGCAGGTGTTGTCTTTGTGAAATATTTCTTTGAACGCGTTCCAGGAATTGGGGGCAGACGGCAAATGAATATCAAAAGTCTCTTTGAACAGATAATCAACCTGGTTCAAAAATGCTTCAGGCGGATCATCCGGAGACAGAATCGTTCCTTGCATGGACATCATGCCGACGGTAAATTGATCCGCGTATTCCGTCTCAAGCCGTTTTCTGACCTGCTGCGTCAACCATGTCTTACCGGTCTGCCGTGGCGCCCAGATGGTAAAATAATGGCCGCCTTCATCGTCGCTGCCGATCAGCGAATTCAGACAATGGCAAACCAGCTCCGTGCGGGGTACAAAAAAATGGCTGCGGGTATTTACAGGGCCATAGGAATGGAATCTGCGCATGGGAACTTCCTTTTGAACCTATCTGTCGATGATTTGATATTGAATGCGTTTCTGGGAAATATTCAGTTTATGCGCAGTCTGAATGCGGCTGTGAATAGTTTTTAACGCCTCGTTACTATCCGATAGCTCAATAAACGGTTGCTGGCTGAAATCTGCTGGAAACAGTTGAAGCGGCTGTTCAGATACAAAAGCAATCACCTCCTCCTGGCCGGCCGGCCCGGTGACTACCAGCGCCCTGTCTGCACTTTCATCCATCAGCACATAGGTCTGGCCGGCAAGAACCTGGGGGCTGGTCTGATAGCGATTGGGAAATATCTGAGCCACTTTTTTATCCGTAGTCAGGCAGATGATGACAACTTGGCAGTCTCTGGAGGCCTTGAAGTAATAATGGATACGATCGCCGATAACAAACTGGTTTTTTTCCGTCCATAAAGACAGATCGGCGGCTGCCGCACTCTGCCCCAGCGCAGACAGCATGGATACGACTTCGGCATATTCCGCGTTCTTGCCGGCTGGTTGAGCAGATTCAGGAATTGCCGGCGGGATATGCGCCGCAGTTTGGTCGTTCTGGATATCCGGAATGGCGGTAGCCTTGGGTGCTGCCGTAAACCAAAGGATACCAAATATCAGCCCAACTGCCAGCACGGCGGCAACCCCGCAGAGAATCCGTTTTTTTTGTAATGAAAATATGAGAAATTTAGACGAAACAACAGTTGGTGCCGCCTGCAACAGCATATCAGGATGGGGTTGCCTGCCCGGAGAACTTATTGCCTGCATACCGGGTTCCACCTGCGAGACAAAAAAAGTTTTATACGGGTTGAATGTGGCGTCTAAACTGGCAGCATTTCTGCCCTCCAGTTCGGCAGTCGGCTCGGATAAAATAATGGTTTTGGAATTGTCTTCCAGCGATTCGGCGGATTGTTTTTTTTGACCGGTCGGTGCTGCCGCGAATGCCTCGGAAATGGACCGGCTGAACGCTTCGGCGGATTGGTGCCGGTCTTCAGGTCTTTTGGCAAGCGATTTCATGATAACCTGGTTCAGCGCCATGGACAGTTGATAATTCAAGTTAATTGAATCCAGCGGCTCCTGGCTCAAAACCTTGTGCATGACCGTTGCCATCGTGCGGCCGTCGAATGGGTTTTCTCCGGTAACGAATTGATAGAAGATGATCCCTGCAGAAAACAGGTCGGACCGGCCGTCCACCGGCTGCCCCATGAATTGTTCGGGAGACATATAATGGGGGGTGCCCAGCATCATGCCGGACTGGGTTAAATTGGAAGATTCGATATGCGCGATACCGAAATCCGTAATCTTGACCTGCCCATCCGACATGATGATGATATTCGCCGGTTTGATATCCCGATGCACAATGCCGTGCTTGTGGGAGTAGGCAAGCGCACCCAATATCTGCGACATGAGCTTGATGATGGTATTCATGTCGAAGCGCTCATTCTGGTCGAAAATTTCTTTCAGGCAGCGGCCTTGAACGAATTCCATGGCGATAAACGCCGTGTTCTGATCTTCGCCGTATTCATATACCGACACAATATTGGGATGATTCAGCAACCCTGCCGCCTGGGCTTCACGCTTGAATCGGATGATGATGGTGTCTGTCA
>CAJBLH010000087.1 GCA_903953895.1 uncultured Desulfobacteraceae bacterium
GATCAGCCCATCCGGCACTGTCACTGTATCGCAAGGGGCCAGTCAGGTTTTTACGATGACACCAACCACCGGCTATCAGGTTAAAGATGTCCTTGTGGATGGTGTATCTGTTGGAGGCGTGACGTCCTACACCTTCTCCAACGTTACGGCCGCGCACAGCATTTCCGTTACATTTGCGGCTAAAGCTTACACCATCACCGCTTCGACTGGAACAAACGGCTCGATCAGCCCATCCGGCAGTGTCACTGTATCGCAAGGGGGCAGCCAGGCTTTTACGATGACACCAACCACCGGCTATCAGGTTAAATCTGTCCTTGTGGATGGCGTATCTGTTGGAGC
Source organism: uncultured Desulfobacteraceae bacterium (assembly GCA_903953895.1). Taxonomy (GTDB): domain Bacteria; phylum Desulfobacterota; class Desulfobacteria; order Desulfobacterales; family Desulfatirhabdiaceae; genus RAAP-1. The sequence continues at coordinate 340 of CAJBLH010000087.1, forward strand.
CGTGACGTCCTACACTTTCTCCAACGTTACGGCTGCACACAGCATTTCCGTTACATTTGCGGCTAAAACATCCTTTACCATCTCAGCCTCCGCAGGAGCCAACGGCTCGGTCAGCCCATCCGGCAGTGTCACTGTATCGCAAGGGGCCAGTCAGGCTTTTACAATCAAGCCCAGTGGGAGCTACACAGTCAGTAATGTCGTTGTAGATGGAGCCTCCGTGGGGGCTGTGACGTCTTACACATTTTCCAATGTTCAGGCAAATCACTCAATATCGGCCAGTTTTAAATCTAAAAAACAGACGAAAGAACAGTCGAAAGACGATCAGTCGTCCGGCGCAGATTCCAGTTATCTTCTGGCCGGCAGCGGGGTGCTTCCGGGCAGCGGCGGATGGGTGGAGGTACTGACCTCTCAGGGAGGAGAAGCAGCACTTCCCGTTCATGTCGATTGGCCGGAATATAACAAACTCAGCGGAGAAATGCGGACTGCCACCGGAGATATCGATGGTGATGGTCAGGATGAAATCATCGTGGGGCTCGGCCGGGTAAATGATGCTCCCGGCATTCCGGGCGGGTATTTTACGGTACTCGATGACGATTTCTCCGTCATCGGCTGGGGCCAGGTGGAATGGCCAGAGTACAATGCAATCAACGGTGAAACCCGAGTGGCGTCCGGTGACATAGACGGAGATGGAATCGCAGAAATCATTATCGGCCTGGGTCCCGGAGGTGAGGGGCGTATGGAGGTATTTAAATTTGCCGATCTTCAGATAAAGCATGTCAAGTGGCTGCAGACCGGATGGGCGGATTACAACAAAGCGAATGGTGAAACTCGACCAGCCTCCGGAGATCTGGACGGAAACGGCACAAAAGAAGTGATTGCAGGGCTGGGACCGATCAAGAACAATCCCGATATCCCCGGTGGCGTCTTTTTCACCTTTGCTGAAGCGTCATCCGGAAGTGCGGATCTTCGGAATTCCAATGAAACCGATGCCAGTGGCTGGGGCGTAATCGATTGGCCGGACTATAACCGACTCAGCGGGGAAAGCTGGCCGGCTGCTGGCGACATCAGCGGCGATGGCAAGGATAAAATTGTGCTGGGCCTTGGCAAACAAGGAGTCGGCCGCTTCGAGATAGTCGGATTTGACAAGACGCAGAATCAGACCCAGCACATCGCCTGGCAGAAAAGTCTACTTTCCATGGGAGCGGAAGTTCGCCCGGCCTGCGGCCCTCTGGAAAATGATGCAGGCGACAAAATTATTATCGGATTCAGCAAGGGAAACATGGGTATTTTGGAAATATTTGGAAACACGGCACAGAATTATCAGCCGATCAGACAGGTGAACACCCAGTTCAAAGGCTTCCAGAAACAGGAAGGTCAGCTCTGGCCCAGTGTTTTTCGATCAAAAGACCAACAAACACAATAATAAAACCCGAACCGGACCGATGCTCCCCTTTTTAAAGGGGGAGCATCGCCATATTGCCGCTGCAAATTACCTGAAACGTTGCTCCCATCTTCTGAATCCCCGCATTTTATCACTGAATCTCCCGTTTTAAACCAAACTTTTCCATGGAATACGCACCGTGCATTGTAGATTTTCATGCGAAATGGCGGGTAAGAAAAATCTGGCGGAGCCTGGGGTTTTTCGATATACTTGATAACATGGATAACCTACGGTTAAAAATAAAACTGTGACAATACAGAAAGGTTTTTAAGATGATGTCGAAGGCGTACCAACTCATAGAAAAAGGGGTGAAAATTCATCTTCCCGATACTGTGGATATTGGCGATGAAGTCGATCTGAATCGGATTTCTGGTGACGGGGTCATTCTTTATCCCGGGTGCCGGATTTATGGAGAAAAAACGCTTGTTCTTCCAGGCGTCAAACTGGGTTATGAAGGGCCGGTTACCGTGGAGAACTGCTATGTCGGGCCGCGGGTAGAGCTGAAAGGCGGATTTTTCCGAAAGGCGGTTTTTCTCGACGATGTCGTTATGGGCTATGGGGCGCACGTCAGGGAGGGAACCATACTGGAAGAACAGGCCAGCGGTGCGCATGCGGTTGCACTGAAGCAGACCATTCTCTTTCCCTTTGTCACACTGGGCAGCCTGATCAATTTTTGTGATTGCCTGATGGCCGGCGGAACCAGCCGAAAGAATCACAGTGAAGTGGGCAGCTCTTACATTCATTTCAATTTTACACCCAATCAGGACAAGGCAACGGCCTCGTTGATTGGGGATGTGCCCCGTGGTGTCATGTTGAACCAATCCCCCATTTTTCTGGGAGGGCAGGGGGGGTTGGTCGGGCCCTGCCGACTGGAATACGGCAGTGTATTGGCTGCAGGTTCAATTTGTCGAAAGGATGAGCAGCGGCCGGACCGGCTCATTCAGGAGGGGGGCGCCAGAAGCGCCAATGTTCCCTATACTCGTGGAATGCATTTGACACTGAAACGGATTCTGGCCAACAACATTCATTATATCGCCAGTCTGATGGCTCTGCGGCAGTGGTACGGCCATGTCCGGTCCGAGTTTGTGGGACAGTGCTTTACTCAGGATATGTATGATGGACTCAAAGAAACACTTCAGATGGCAATCCAGGAACGCATCGCCAGACTCTTGGCATATTGCCGGGGGCTGGCTGTTCCCGGGGAGCCTCAGACCGTGCAGACGATGCGCCAAAGTGAAGTCTTCAACAATTGCTCCCGGCTTGAAAGGCTTTTTCTGATGCACAAAACGTGGGAGGGTAATGTCGAATTTCGGGATGGTTTTCTGGAAGCCGTTCATAAAGGAATCCATGAAAATGGAAAAACGTATATTAACGTAATTCAGGGAATTCATGAGAAGCACAAGGAATCCGCAACCGCCTGGCTGCAGGGAATCATCGATCACATCGTCAAGGAAGCCATGGAGATATTTCCTTCGCTGACCACAGTCATTACCGGAGAATAATTTTAATAAATAAGGAATCGTGAATGGAAAGATTGTTTGGAACTGACGGCATCCGTGGAGTAGCCAATCAGCATCCCATGACACCGGAAATGGCGGTTGCCGCCGGCAGGGCCATTGCCGCGTATTTTGGAGCCGGTACATCGTCACGGGTCATTATTGGTAAGGATACCCGAATCTCCGGAGATATGCTGGAATGCGGATTGGCTGCCGGCCTCTGTTCAATGGGCGCCGATGCTTGTCTGTGCGGCGTGATGCCCACGCCGGGAGTTGCCGCTATTGCTGCCAGGCTAGGCGCTTGTGCCGCGATCGTTGTCTCTGCTTCTCACAATCCATATGCAGACAACGGCATCAAGGTGTTTGCCGGAAACGGATTCAAACTTTCGGAATCTGTCGAGGAAGAGCTTGAAAAGCGGATTCTGAAGGAAATGCAGCATGGATCGCCATCGCAGGGTGTTGGGCGTTGCGATGTCATCATGGACGCCCTGGCGTTTTATGGCGATTTCCTGGTAAACACCGTGCCGAATGTATCGCTGGATGGGCTTCGTATCATCCTGGACTGCTCCCATGGCGCCACGTTTCAGGCCGCTCCCGATGTGTTTTCGCGAATGGGCGCCAAGATTTTCGTACTGGCTGATAAACCGGATGGTGTCAACATCAATGCCGGTTGCGGTTCTCAGTATCCCGAAGCCCTTCAGAAAGCGGTTGTGGAACACAAAGCCCACGCCGGGTTTGCCTTTGACGGCGACGGAGACCGGGTGATCGCAGTCGATGAAACCGGACGGGTATTGACCGGTGACCAGGCTCTGGCGACGTGCGCCGTTCATATGAAGCAATCCGGCAGGCTGACCGGCAACCGGGTGGTGGGAACCGTGATGAGCAATATGGGGCTTAAGCAGGCTTTGAAGAAACAGGGAATCCATCTGTTTCTGGCACAGGTGGGAGACCGCCATGTCATGGAAATGATGAAATCCGAAGAAGCTGTCCTGGGTGGAGAGGACTCCGGACACACCCTGTTTCTGGATCGGCATACGACCGGAGACGGTATTCTTACCGCACTTCAGATTATCGAGGCCATGCGATTCGCTTCGAAACCGCTTTCGGCGCTGGCTGCAATCATGAACGTCTTTCCGCAGGTATTGATCAATGTTCCGGTCCGTGAAAAACCCGATATTGAAACGGTTTCAGGCATCCAGGATGTGATCGGCCAGGTGGAAACCCAGTTGGGGGATGAAGGGAGGGTTCTTGTTCGGTATTCAGGAACGCAGCCGCTGTGTCGCATCATGGTGGAAGGTCCATCGAAAAAACAAACCCGTACTTTTGCTGAGCAGATTGCAGCAAAAGTACGGGTAATGATTGGAAATATCTAATGATATCTCTGAACCGCCGGAGATTACTTTCTGTCTCCGAGAATTCTTAACAGCATCAGGAACAGGTTGATAAAATCCAGATACAGGGTGAGTGCGCCCAGGATGGTGCCTTTACGGACAACACCTTCTTCCAGATCAGCCGGTTGAGACAACGCCATCATTTTCAGTTTCTGGGTGTCGTATGCGGTAAGTCCTACAAAGACGATCACGCCGATGTAGCTGATGATCATATTCATGCCTGAGCTTTGGATGAACATGTTGACGACCGAGGCAATCACGATGCCGATCAATCCCATGGTCATGAAGCTTCCCATGGACGTTAGGTCCCGCTGCGTACTCATGCCGTACAGACTGCATGCGCCGAAAGTGGCGGCACAGATAAAAAAGACGGATGCTACCGATGACTGGGTGTAGATCAGAAACACAAACGACAGTGTCAGACCGTTTAACGCTGAGTAGAGTAAGAACATGCCGGTTGCTGTCGAAGCCTGGATCTTCTGGATTCGGGCGCTCAGAGAAAACACCAGCGCCAGTTCGCCGATGATCAGGGCGAAAAACAGAATCTGGTTTGTGAAAATCATTTGTCTCAGGGTTTCGCTGCTGGCCACATAAAGCGCCACCACTCCCGTAATCGCCAGCCCGGCTGCCATCCAGTTGTAAACGCTTCGGATAAACTGATTGACCTGAGCCTGTGTCTGAGCCTGTGTGGTTCCAAATGGTAACGTCTGCATAAAACACCTCCTGAAATTATGGTTGTTTAATATCGACAAAGTAACACAATCCGTGGTTTTTTCAAGTACATTCATCAGCCATTTTTGGTTATTTAACCTTGATGCCTTCCAGTTTCCACAGTGTTGTGTTCACCGGTCTGGCGAATGTCCAGAATTCCGCAAATTTCACCGGCTCTGTACCATTACCCTTGACGACTTTGCCACTGGATTCCTCCACCGTATAGTCGAGAAGATTGGCAGTAAAAAGCACCGTGATGTAAACTTCCTGGCCGTCGACACCCTCATCGACTATTTCAATGCTGCGAACCGCGATGTTTTCAAGTCGGTTGATCAGCCCTTGTTGCTTCATGTCCGCAAACTGGGTGTCGTATTCCGCCTTGAGCTGCCGGCCGATCAGTTCCTGAACCGACGCAGTGTCCCGTCTCATCCAGGCGGCCTGAACCTTGAAGAAAATATCCTGAGCCATTTCCTTGAATTTATCCGGATCAAAACTCGGCTCTGACTGTTTGATCAAGTTGAAACCCGTGTCAGGTAAAGTCGAAGGCATCGGCGACGCTGCAGGCGGTGACGGTGGCGCCTGAAACCCTGGCGATGAATAATTTCCGGTCGAAAATGGATTGAAAGGTGGGGAAACAGAAGTCTGCGACATTCTGGGTTTGATAAACCGCTTGAAGACAAAAAAACCAATCCCGCCCAGAATCAGAAGCTCGAATAAGCCAATGCCGCTTCTGCCGATGCCGCCGATGCCGCCGGCATGCCCGGTTCCCCCAAAGAGCATACTTCCGATCATGCCGCCCACGATGCCGCCGCCGACCCCGCGAAGAAAACTGCTGCCGCCCCCGCCGGACAACGGCGAAGATGGGGCAAAAGACCGGCTGCCCGAAGGATTTCCAAAGGATTGAGATGGACTTCCGCCAAACCCGCTACCGGAGCTGCCGGAGCCGCCAAAAGATCTGCCACCGCTTTTGGACCGGGCATCCGCCAGGTCTGAAAGTCCCAGAATGACAAAAACGGCAAAAATTGAAATTAGATATGATATACGTTTGCAGGACGAAATTTTACTCAACATGATGCGCCTCCAGATACATTAAACATGATGGGATTCAATAAAGCAGCAACAAGACGGCGAACGGTTCCGCAAGACACGGGAAAATTCGAATCAGGACCTGTTTTGTGGAGGAACGAAAATGGGGATAACCACCTGATGTCCTGAAAATATGAATGAATACCCGCATAGCCTGAGTGCCGGCAACATATCGACGGGTTGGAAGACAAACAATGTATGGTCATCAAAACAACTATCGGACTCATCATTGTCGATACCCTGTTTATCCGAATATTCAGAATTAAAAAAATCAACGACACCGGAAGATGCTTCCTCGATATGCCACGCGTCAGGATGCGCAAAGCACGCAAACGGAAGAATGATATAACCAATTAGAATAAAAAAGGATATCGATTTCATGGCTGTTTGATTTCGATCTGTTTTCATTCCTGATTTGTACCTGCTTCGTCGGCTTCTTGCGCCGGTATCCATTGGCTGACCAGCGATGCCACGATAGATATCAGGATAATTGAACCGACAATTCCTAGCGATATCGGTGTGGAAAGATGGATGAACATAGGAAGGAGCATTTTGGCGCCGATAAACACCAGCACCAGGGAAAGACCGACCTTCAGAAAACGAAAATACTCCATGGCGCCGGCCAGAACAAAATAGAGGGATCGTAGCCCCAGAATGGCGAATACATTGGAGGTGAAAACAATGAATTCATTTGTCGTGATGCCGAAAATTGCCGGAATAGAATCCAGGGCAAATACCAGGTCGGTTGCTTCAACCATGACCAGAACCAGGGCCAGAGGGGTAAACATGCGGCGACCGTTGACCAAAGAAATAAAATGATGTGTTTCAAAAACAGGGGATATGGGCAGCCATTTTCGCGCCAGTCGCATGACGACGTTTTTTTCGGGTTCTACGCCTTCTTCCTTGGCAAAAAGCATTTTAATCCCGCTATAGACCAGAAAAGCGCCGAATATCATCAGCGTCCATTCAAATTGTCGTACCAGTGCGGCGCCGACCCCGATCATGACGCCGCGCATGATAAGCGCACCCAGGATGCCCCAGAACAATACCCGGTGCTGGTAGGCCAGGGGAATTCGAAAATATCCGAAAATCAATGCGATGACAAAAACATTGTCCATGGAAAGCGACAATTCCACGATGTAGCCCGTTATAAACTCAAGCGCCTCTGTCTGTCCGCGCAGAATGTAAAGCCCCCAGGCAAACCCCATTGCCATTGTCGCCCATACGCCTGTCCAGATCAGCGCCTCTTTGAATCGGATAGAGTGGGCTTTCCGGTGAAATACCCCTAAATCCAGTGCCAAAAAAATAATGACGGCTACAACAAACCCTACCCAGTGCATCCATGTAATTTCAGCGATCATCGGCTTGTACCTGCAAGAAAGTTGTTTACTTCCAATCCCTCTTTATTCGTTGAACGGTAAGTACATTTGTAAAGGGGGGGTAAAAAAAAGACCTTTACCCATGGCATATCTGCCTGGATAAAGGTCTTGTTGACAGAATATCTGCCCAGGTTCCGAGTCTTTCGACCGTGTTGACGGAATCCAGGTCGGTCTTTTCTCTGACCGATAACTACTCCCCTTCATTGGATGAATTCTATGTCGTTCCGTTTGAGTTGTCAAGAGATAAACTCCGTGAAACGTTGTTTGGTTTTTTTCGACGCTTTACATATTTTTCAATCTCCACTGCAATGAAGACGACAGAGGATAAGGCGAGGGTAAACATCAATTCATCGAAAGATAACGGTTCGGTTTTGAAGATGGGGTTCAATGCCGGTACATAGATCGTCGCCATCTGAAGGATAAGCGTCAAGGCGAAAGCACCCAGCAGGGGTTTGTTGGATGCAGGCCCCTGACTGAAAAGAGATTCGGTTTCAGATCTGATAGCCAGCACATGCCCCATCTGGCTGAAGCATAAAACGGTAAAGACCATGGTCTGCCAGTGGGCAAGTCCAGCCTTGATCGACCACGCCTGCGTAAAGATTGAAACTAACCCCATAAGGAGTCCGACCCAGAAGACATGGACGGCGATACCCTGGGCAAACACGCTTTCCTTCGGATGCCTGGGAGGTCTTTCCATAATTCCTTTTTCGGCCGGCTCTGCGGCAAGGGCAAGGCCGGGAAGTCCGTCCGTGACCAGGTTGATCCAGAGGATGTGAATCGGCAGAAGCGGGATGGGAAGTCCTAAGAAAGGTGCTAGAAATATGGTCCATATTTCTCCTGAATTACCCGTCATGATGTATTTGATGAACTTTCGAATGTTGTCGAAGATTCGTCTGCCCGCCATGACCGCTTTGACGATGGTGGCAAAATTGTCATCGAGAAGGATCATGTGGGCTGCTTCTTTTGACACATCGGTTCCGGTAATTCCCATGGCAACGCCGATATCGGCCCGCTTCAGTGCCGGAGCGTCGTTGACCCCATCACCGGTCATGGCGACAAACTGGCCCCTGTCCTGAAGGGCCTTGATGATTTTCAACTTTTGTTCCGGGGCAACGCGTGCATAGACGCGGATGTGTTCAACCCTCTCGTCAAACTCCTGCATCGACAGGCTTTCAAGTTCTCTTCCGGTGATGACAGACCTGGAACGATCCGCCAGAATGCCTATTCTTCTGGCGATAGATTGTGCGGTAAGGGGGTGGTCGCCCGTGATGAGGACCGGTTTTATCCCGGCGGCTCGGCACATTGAAACAGCTTCTGCAGCTTCTGCCCGGGGGGGGTCTATCAGTCCCGCCAGACCCACGATGGTCAGGCCGGCTTCCGCGTTTTCAGCGGCGATAGGGTCAGGCAACGCAGTCCATTTTCGCATGCCGAGGCAAATAACCCGCATTCCATCGGCAGCCATCGTTTCATGGATTCTGTTTATCTCCGAGGTGTCGATTGGTGTGATGCCCTGTGATGTCAGCATACCCACTGCATTATCGATCAGAACATCCAGGGCTCCCTTTGTAAAGGAAATGAATGCTGGTTCAGACGCCGACTCCGGGTCTGAGGTCTGCCGTCGATGAAAGGTGGTCATACATTTTCTGTCTGAATCAAAGGGGATTTCCGCAATTCGCCGAAAGCCTTTTTCCAGATCATTTTTGATAAAACCGTGTATCTTTGCGACAGTATATAAGGCGATTTCCGTAGGGTCACCGATAAAAGCTCCATTGCCATCCATTCGGGCATCGTTACTGAGGGCAAGACCCGTCATGAGATAGTCGAAAGGAGACCACGGAACGCTGCCGATCTTTTTGATTTGCAGGTCTTCCGTCTTAGGGATTTCGGCGGATGCGCCGTCAACATATATCTGCTCCACGGTCATCTTGTTCATCGTCAAGGTTCCGGTTTTATCGGAACAGATGTAGGTGATCGATCCGAGAGTTTCCACGGCCGGGAGTTTTCGAATCAGGGCGTTCTGCTTTACCAATTCCTTTGCCCCCAGTGCCAGAGAGATGGTGATTACCGCCGGGAGCGCTTCAGGGATGGCGGCGACAGCCAGGGAAATGGCGGTAAGAAGCATCAGTAGCGGCCCTTCCCCCCGGATGATGCCTGCCACAAATACAATGGTGCATATGGAGAGAACGGCAAGAGCCAGTTTTTGTCCAAACGCTGCCAGTCTTTTCTGTAGAGGGGTTTTGACTTCTTCTGCTTCCTGCAGCAGTGTCGCAATTTTGCCGAACTCGGTGTTCATCCCGGTCGAGGTAACAACCCCCATGCCACGGCCATAGGTCACAATCGTTCCCTTGTAAGACATATTCTTTCTGTCACCGATAGATAAATCCCCATCGTGCAAGACATCCGGGCGCTTGTTCACGGGAACGGATTCACCGGTGAGCGCAGCCTCATCGATCGTTAGACTCGCTGTCTCGGTAATCCGCATGTCGGCAGGAACGATTCTTCCGGCCTCAAGGAGGACGATATCACCGGGAACAATTTTGGTAACCGGTACGGTGACAGGGCTGCCGTTCCTTAAAATTACGGCAGAAGACCCGGCCATTTTTTTCAGGGCCTCCATTGCCTTTTCCGCCCTGAATTCCTGCACGAAACCAATCACTGCATTGACGAGTACGATGACAACGATGGCAGAAGCATCCGACAGTTCTCCGATGAACCCTGCAATAACGGCGGCGGCGATCAGAACAAGGATCATCACATCCTTGAATTGATCAAGGAACATGATGAAAAGAAGCCTTTTTTTCTTTTCTTTCAGAGCATTGGGTCCCCATTCCCCGAAACGGACGGCAGCTTCCGGAGAAGAAATCCCGTTGGCAGATGTCTTCAGTTCTTCAAAGACATCGCCTATACTCTTTTGGTGCCACTGCATACGATCTTTCTGATGCATCAATCCACAACCGCATGACCGATGAGAAGAATGACGAAAAGAACAGTTATCGGTAAAGGATTTGTATGGATTCGGTAGGTGTTTTTTCCTAGATTTTTGGGAAACACTTTGAACTTCACCAAGATTCCGATTCCCGTGATTAAAGCCATGAAGGCAAGACCCCATTCCGGCAGGCCGCTGGCTTTGCAGGCAGATGCAGCGGACATGAAATGAATAAATGCCATGCCCAGAGCCAACGGATTCAAAACATAGTGAACCGGCATCAGAATTTTTTTCTGAAGTTGATTGAATCGTTTGATTCTGTCGTTTATTTGTGCCGGAAGATCTGTATAGCGGGTTACTCTGATGAGCAGACTTATCAATACGTTTAAATTGGCTGCGGCCAACATCCAGGCGGCAGCCTGGCCGGTGGCTTCATTATTTTCGTCATTTTTAACATGATTGAATACCGTGCCGATATCTTTATTTCGTTTTTTGTCATGGTGATCGTCGTCATCGGCAACTGCAGAGGGCGCGCAGCACAAATAAAACAAAGCGACTGATATCAGACAGACGGCCATGCATAATTTCACTGTAATACGAATATGGGGCATCATTTTATCTCCTTTCCCGTTATTTTGCCAATTACAATCAAGAATAGCGGCGCAACAAAAGTAATATTCGGTGAGATATATTTCCAACTGTCATAATCAGCACTTGTGAACCCCCACCCCAACTCTCCCCCGCATGGAGAGGGAGTTTAAGGGGCGGTACCATTCAGGCTCAGGAACTTTCATCTGGGTTTCGCCTTTCGTTGCTCGGTGCCTGTTGATGCTCTTGAATGCGGATGCGATGATACACATGCACCATCCAGACGATTGCCAGAATCGGAACAAAAAGATTCAGAAAGGGAATAATTGCCATCATCGTGATTACGAGTCCACCGCCGTACATGGCCTTTCTGTGTCGAAGGCCCAGTGTTCTGGCGTTGGTTTTTCCCAGGTGATATCCTGCCGCACTTTCAAAAAACTCTCTGCCGAGCAGATAACTGTTAAGCAGAATCGACGCTGCAAAGCCAATACCAAACATATAGAGCGGCAGTAATAGAATATTGAGGCACATGGCCCAACCGGTGAACTTCAGGTCGTGCCGGAATTCAGGCCAAAACTTCAGAACTTGGCGATCTGAAGTATCCGGATAAAACACGCGTTCCACGCGCTGAATAGCGGTCTCCTGAAAAAGGCTCGAAATCAGCACGGTCAGCACTGGCAGCATGAACCAGCCGCCGACGCCGGTAAGGATGCCGACAGCCCAATTGATCAGTGTATCGAGCCATCCGCGTTCAATGGTTACGAAGCGGTCCGTTATCCATGTAACACTTCCGACTGTTCCGAGAACAACGACTACCGCCAGCAACGCGCATGCGAGCATCAAGCTTAAAAGATTCGCCTTTTTTACAGAAACAAATGTTTTGATTAGCGGATACATCGGTTCGACTCCATGATCTGTTCTACGTTCCTGAAAAGGCTGCAAAATATTTAACGATAAATTGAGCGAATAGCTTTCCAGATAAAGATGGTGGGTGCGTTAAACTGCGAACAGGCATAATCTGCACTCTCCTTGCACTCCCTCCCCCAGCGGGGGAGGGTTCCAATAGCTCAGATTGTGGTCGATCAAAGTATATCAGTCAAACAGTTCGGATACCCAAGATTTTTTATGGTATTGACCATTATGGGCATTACCGTGACCATCATGATGCCGGGTTTCGTGCGATGAAGAGCGATGATGGCCGGCATAAGAATTGTTCTGTTCGGGTTGACTCCGCGCGGCGGCAGGCGCATAAGATCTCTCGATGATCTTGTCTATTTCTCCTCGGTCTAGCCACACACCGCGGCATTGGGGGCAATAGTCGATTTCAACACCTTGTCGTTCCGCGATAATAAGGTCAATAGAAGTGCAGATTGGGCATTTCATGGTAAATTTTCTCCTTCAGGTTAAGTGTCGTATCGTTCCATGAATTATTTCTTTCTGAGGCAAACGGAGACCATAATTCAAATATGTATTTGCGACGATGCATTTTTTTAACGCAGCGATTTACGATCTAAAGCAATGCAAAAGAATTCGAATCAGGATATATTCTGTGGAGGAACGAAAATCGGAATGAAAACCAGTGGAGGTTCAACGTAGGGTGATTGTTCTGGCAGTCTGGTTGCAGTGAAAATATTGATATCCAGGTAGCCGGATGGGGTATATTCCGCACAACAGCAAGCGGATTGGCAATTATCCATACTCTGCTTATCAGGATGTTCTGAAGTGAAGATATCAAAAACGTCTGAAGATGCCACGACATGCAACACGGTAGGATGTGCAAAGCACACGACCGGCAGGAGGATGTAGACGAGTATGATAAATACCGATACTGGTTTCATGGCGATTTGATTCTGATATTATTGATGATTTTTTACAAACATAATTGATATAGAATGGTTTGTCAATCTGTTTGCGGCAATTCAGGATATAGACCTTCAGAAAAATAATTTCGCGGCGTTATCGGTCGGAGATATACTACAGTATGATCTCCTCCCTGCTGCCTTGCGAAATGAATTTTCTGAAGGTCTATAGCGAACATGAAATTCTTTTGCATGACCTGACTTTACCGCTGCTGTCTTTTGTGATAATGACACTGGATCACAAATGAACCATTTATGTCGATGAAATAAGACCCTGCCCTGAGTCTGATAGGCAAGGGCTTTGATATTGATGATCAAAGGGAGATATCGATGCGCTCCGGCATAGGATATGACATTCACCGGCTGACGCCCGGCCGCAGACTGATTCTGGGAGGGGTGGATATTCCTTTTGAAAAAGGGCTGATAGGTCATTCGGACGCAGATGTGCTGATTCATGCCATCTGCGATGCTCTGCTGGGGGCAGCCGGCCTCGGGGATATCGGTATCCATTTTCCGGATACCGACCCCGCTTATCGGGGGATATCCAGCATGGTGCTTCTTGAGAGAACCGTTCTGTTGCTGGAAGACCGGCATTTTTCCGTGATCAATGTGGATGTCACGGTGCTGGCCCAGGCGCCGAAACTCTCCCCATTCAGACATGTCATGCAGGAGAATATCGCCGGTGCGCTGCATGTGGATGCTGATTGCATCAATATCAAGGCCACGACGACAGAAGGGCTGGGCGCCATCGGAAACAGTGAAGGAATCGCTGTCTTGTGTGTGGCCATGATCAACCAGAAAGAGACGAATTCAGTGGAAAAATTGCCATGACAATCTATCTGTACAACACCCTGAGCAGGAAAAAGGAAATCTTTGAGACAGTCGAGCCAGACAAAGTCAGAATGTATGTCTGCGGGCCCACGGTTTACGATGCCAGCCATATCGGCCATGCCCGGTCCGTGGTGGTGTTCGATGTTCTGGTCCGCTATCTGCGGGCCAGGGGGTTTGATGTCATTTATGTCCGCAACTTTACCGATGTGGATGACAAGATCATCGCCAAGGCCAATCAGACCGGAATGTCCTGCAAGGATATCGCTGAAAAATACATTCAGGAATTCTATGTGGATATGGATGCTCTCAAAGTCGATCGCGCCACTTACGAGCCGCGGGCTACCGAGTACATAGATGATATCATCCGCATTGTCCGGATGCTGATCGATAAAGGCCATGCGTATTGCATGGACGGGGATGTGTATTTCGCGGTCGAGAGTTTTTCCGGTTATGGAAAGCTGTCCGGCAGAAAACTGGACGACATGGAAGCCGGCGCCCGGGTGGATGTAGATATCCGAAAACGCAATCCCTTTGATTTCGCCTTGTGGAAAGCCTCCAAACCCGGAGAGCCCGAATGGAACAGCCCGTGGGGAAATGGCCGGCCTGGGTGGCACATTGAATGCTCGGCCATGAGTTCCGCCCTTCTGGGGGAGACCATCGACATTCATGGAGGCGGCATGGATCTAACCTTTCCCCATCATGAAAACGAAGTTGCTCAGTCCGAGGCGGCCTTCGGCAAGACGTTCGTGAAATACTGGGTGCATAATGGGTTTGTGAACATCAATCAGGAAAAAATGTCTAAATCATTAGGGAATTTTCTGTTGATCAAGGATGTTTTGAAATCCTATCACCCGGAAGTCATTCGGCTTTTTTTGCTTTCCAGTCATTATCGCAGCCCGATCGATTTCAACGACAAGATCATGGATGAGTCCACCACCGCCCTCGACAAGGTATATGCACTTCTGGCCAGACTTGATGAGAGATTTGACACAGCACCGGTTCCATCCCGGTCCGGGGAACTCTGGGAACACTTCTGCGAGGCCATGGATGACGACTTGAATACGGCCAAAGGCATTGGCCTGGTGTTTGAATCCGTCCGAAACCTCAACCGCCTGCTGGATGAATCGGAAGAAGCCGTTTCTTCGGACCTCCAGCAGATTTTTCAGACAGCCTGGTCGGATTTGCAAAAAATCAGCCGGATTATTGGCGTATTCGGGGAAACGCCGGAACAGTACGCGGCGGAACGAAAAATGTTGGGGCTTCAGAAAACCGCCGTCGATCCGGCCTGGATCGAGAAAATGATCGCGGATCGGGCCGCCGCCAGAAAAGCCAAAGAATGGCAAAAAGCCGATGAAATCCGCAAACAGCTCGAAGCCGTGAATGTCGTTATCGAAGACCGGCCCGAGGGGACCCTGTGGCGGATGGTATGAAAATCGATCTTCACTGCCATACGAAATATTCTTGCGACAACGATCTGGAGCCGCAGGAGTTGATTGCGCAGGCCATTCGGGTGGGGCTGGACGGCATTTGCATTACCGAGCATTTTTCGGTCGAGGCTTCCCGTCCGGTTGAAAATGTTGCCGTGCCTGAAGGCTTTCTTGTATTTCGCGGGGTCGAAATCTCAACAGACATGGGGCATCTGCTGGCGTATGGCATAAATAATGATGCATGGAATGTCTGGAATGCAGACCTCTACTTGAATGCCCGGGAAGTCATCGATCGAATTCACGGTCTGGGGGGAATCTGTGTGCCGTCTCATCCATTCCGGGGGTGGGATTCTTTTGGCACGATGGTTCTGGAAATAGACGGACTGGATGCCATTGAAACGCATAACGGCGCCAATACCATGGAGATGAATGTTCAGGCGATGTCCTGCGCCAGGATGCGGAATTTGCCGTCGGTCGGCGGTAGCGATTCCCACCGGAAAGAACAGGTCGGCAGAGCTTACACGGTTTTCAGCAATCCGATAAAAACCATGGCAGATCTGGTCTCTGAAATCAAAAAGGGAAATTGCCGGGGATCGGATATCCGGATTTGAAGCGATCACCGTTTCGGTTGGCCCCCTTACCGGCCTCCCCCCACGGGGAGGGGAGCGCACGGTAAAAAGTTACTATCCTTTAATGATTCTGGGCAGCATCATGTGATGATGCGCGCAGATTGATGTCGGGTTCTGATAGGCGGTTCCGGCAAAGGCCACGAGGTATTTTCGGATGTCGGGCATGGAAGCGACTTCATCCACCAGGCCGTGTTTGGCGCAGTAGATGGGCCGGGAATAATCATGATATTCCTGGGCCATCTTATTCATGCTTTCGATAACCGGATCAAGCGGCCGGCCGGCGTCTTTTTCCTTGACCAGTCTGCGGGAGAAGCTGGCGGCAGCGGCGGTTTCACCGTGCATGACGTAGATTTCCGTGGTGGGGATGCCCAGCGTAAAGGCGTTGTGACGGTTGGCTGTCGGGCCGCCCATGACATAATGGGCCGCTGCCGTGCCTTTGCGGAGTACGATCAGCATCATGGGAACATCGGTCTGCTGAATGGAATAGTTCAGGCTCTGGCCCAGTCCCAGAAGTTCGGCTTTTTCAGCGATGTTTCCCACATCGATTCCGGATGTGTCCTGGAACCAGACAACGGGTACCCGGTCTCTGCCGCAGAGGGTGACAAATTCATTCATCTTGATCAGTCCCTGACGATAGAGCTTGCCGCCGATGCCGGCGTACGGCGCGTATTCCGGATAATCCTCTCCCAGATACCCCTGGCGGTTGCCGATGCACCCCACCAGAAATCCGTCCACCTTGCAAAGACCCGTGTAGATTTCCGGGCCATACGTCGGCTTGTATTCCATGTGTTCGCTGCCATCCACCAGTCTTGAAAGCACTTCCTCAAAATTGTACATCTGTTTCTGGTTGGTGGGAATCAGGCGGTAAAGATCGTCGGCCGGAAACCGGGGTGCTTTGGGTTCTGCAACGCGGAAAAATTTGGGACTAAATGCCGGGATATCCTTCATGTAGTCTTTGATGCCATCCAGAACCTGCGTTTCTTCTTCGTAGACATGCCGGAAAAACCCGGTGCAATCATGATGAATTTCAACACCTCCCGGCGGTTTTTCCTTGAACTGCCTGGCGGCGTTGATCAGATTTTCAGCACCTTCCAGATCGAAATGGCCCTTGGGAGACATGCCGCTGAGAATGCCGCCGCCGCCAACCGCCATGTTGGCGTTTTTATGGGCCAGCAAGAGCATGGGGCTGATGGCCTGATATCCGCCGCCGGCGGGGTTGGTTCCAAAAATTGCCGCCAGAACTGGAATGCCGAGCTGTTCCAGTTCCGCATGCCGGAAAAATGTGGTTCCACCGCCTCTTCTGCCGGCATAGAATTTCTCCTGCTCTGTCAGTTTGACGCCGCTGCAGTGTACCAGCCAGACCAGGGGAATGTGCAGGCGCTTGGAAAGGTTGGTAACACGCAGAATGTTTTCCGACTGACCCGGAAGCCAGGCGCCGGCCATGACCTTGTTGTCGAACCCGATGATGACCGCCCATTTGCCGGAGATCTTTCCCAGGCCGTCAATGACGTTGGTGGTGCCTTCTTCGTTGTTGCTCGGGTTGTAAATCGTATGCAGCGGACACCATGTTCCCGGGTCCACCAGGTACCGCAGCCGCTGCCATACGGTCATCTCGCCTCTGGCGTTGATCTTGGCTTCGGGAAAACCGGCGTTTTTTACTTTTTCCACTTCGGCTTTCACCTGGGCTTCAACGGTCTTGACGCTTTCGATATTCTGCTCACTGCTTTTGATTTGGCCAAGCGTCAGTTCGCTGCCAAATTCCGTCATTTTTTCAAAATAAGGTTTCATGAGAATAGCACTCCTTGTCTAAGACTGATTCATGGGCCAGAGGCCTTTTTCTTCGAGAACGGATTTCAGGGTTTTCAGCCCCTGGTTGGCCGCAGGAACTCCGCCGTAAACCAGGGTTTGAAAAATGACTTCGGCGATTTCTTCCGGTGTGCATCCCACATTCAAGGCGGCCTGAATGTGAAGCCTGAGTTCATCCAGGCGGGAAAGCACCGTCAGGGCCGAAATGGTAACCAGTTGCCGGGTTTTATGGGGAATTTTTTCCCGCGCATACATCTGGCCGGTTATGAAAAGAGACATGTCCCGGGCCAGGTCTTTGTCAAAGGCCCGCCACAGTTCATAAGGCTTTTCATCCCGGACATCCTTGAAATAAAGGGCGGCGGTTTTTTGGGTTTTTTCAGTAAGAGGATTGCTCAAAGGTTGCATCTCCTTTTTATCGATTCGCTTTTTTAATGCCAAGCTGATCCAGGGCAATGATCATCTTGCAGATATTGACCGAACCCTCCACCATGGCATAGGTCGGAGCGTCCCGGTAGAATCGGGCTACCGGATATTCCGTGGAATACCCGTATGCACCCAGGATCCGCATGGCGAACGTAGCGCATCGGGTGGCCACTTCACCGACAAAGTACTTGGCCTGAGCCACATCAAGCCCGTTGTTCAAATTTCCCTGATCCTTCACCCATGCCGCTTTGTAGACCAGCAGCCGGGCAGCTTCGATTTCCGTGGACATCTGGGCGATCATATCCTGATTCATCTGGAATTCGCCGATGGCCTTTCCAAATTGTTTGCGCTGGTTGCAGTATTTGATGGCCGTATCCAGACAGGCCTGGGCCAGCCCCACACCGCCGGCGGCTGCAGAAAGACGGGTCTGATTGAGAGAACTGAACACGATCTTGGCGCCGTCTCCGGGTTTTCCCAGAATGTTTTCTTTGGGTACCCGGGTGTCGGTCAGAAAGATTTCACCGGTCGGTGAAGAGTGAGACCCCATTTTTTCAAGCTTGCTGGTTTTGACACCGTTAAAATTCTTCATCTCGACAACAAAGGCGGACAGCCCTTTGGAGCCTTGGGATTTGTCGGTGTAGGCGTAATAAATGATGGCATCGGCCACATTGGCATTCGATATCCAGGTTTTGGAGCCGTTCAACAGCCAGTGGTCGCCCTTGTCTTCGGCTGTGGATGACATGGCCATGACATCGGAGCCGGCATCCGGTTCGGTGATCCCGAATCCGCCCACATACTCCGCGCTGACGAGCTTGGGAACGTATTTTTTCTTGGCGTCTTCCGTGCCGTATTTATAGATCGTATAGGCGCATCCCAGGGTCTGCATGTTGATTTGTACTCTGAGGGAACTGGAAGCCCGGGCGATTTCCTCGGTAACGATCATGGCCGCCAGCCATCCCATATCATCGCCGCCGTATTCCTCGGGAATGACGGTGCCGAAAAAGCCCAGCTCTCCCATGGGCTTGATGGCTTCCTTGTATGGGAAATAATGCTTTTCATCCCATTCATTGGCGAAGGGCGCGATTTTTTTGGTAGCAAATTCTCGAACGGATTTTCTCAGCATTTCCATGTCTTTTGTTAAAGCAAACTGCATTACGGTTCTCCTTTATGATTCGGCATATGGTTGAGGCTTGTGAAAAAAATGTCTAATTTTCCTGTACGGGATGATTCGATAAAAAAAGCTATGTTACAGCTATATTACACAGCCAATTAAGTCAAGAATTATTGAAAAACAGAGCCAAAAACACGGCATTGAACGGATCAATCGGGGTTGAGCAGATGCGCGATAAACTCTTCAACAGCCCGGTAAACTTCCGTTGCGCCGTTTCCCAGCAGAATGCCATGCCGGCTCGAATGAATCAACAGGCAGCGTTTCCGATCCGATCCCAGCAGTTTGAATGCTTTCCGGGTGCCTTTTTCGTCTACCACCGGGTCTTCATCAGACTGAACCAGAAGTGCTGGCAGGCGAATGTCGGCAAGCTTGTTTTCGGCCGATTTCATGAGCTTATCCAGTTCCCGCACCCCGGAGATGGGGTTTCTGAGATAATTGATATGCGGGTTTTCCGGTTGGTTAATAACAAATTCCTTTTTAACGTTTTCTCTTTTGACGCTGCTCATCAATCGGTTCCACATGCTGACCGCCGGAACAAATTTCGATGAAAAATCCTGAAGACGAAAGGGCGGACACACGGCAAAAACGCCGATAATCGCCGGGTGACGAATTCTGGCCGCAACCTCCAGAGCCAGACCCGCACCCATGGAAAAACCGCCCAGAACCACTTTACGGCATTTGCTGGTGATCAGCCCAATGGCTTCGTCTGCGGATGTCATCCAGTCCTCGGCTGTTCGGATGGCCAGATCCTCTGGAGCGGTTCCATGCCCTTTCAGACGGGGAACATAGACCCACCAGCCTTTTTCTGAAAGATATTCCGCGATCTCTTCAAGTTCCTTTGGCGCCGCCATATAGCCGTGAAAGAGAATGATACCGAGTTTGCCGGATCTGCCTTTTTTCAAGATCGGCTGCCCCACGGATCTGGCTTTGGACTCTCCTTCAATGAAGAAAGCCTCATAGTCATGGTTGTAATCGGCTATGGCTTTATCCAGCAAAAAACGGGCAATCCGGCGGCGTATCCAGAATGCCGGCAGCCATGCCAGCCGGCGGATGCCACGCTGGAGCAAGACCAGGGGTTCGATTTCATTGACCATCACAGCGATCGGGTTGTCGATCCGAATCCGGTCAAAATTCAGCACTTGCGGAAGAATTGAAGTCAGTTTGGTTAATTCATTGCCTTTTCGGGTCAAAATTCGCTTTTCAACGGCGATATCAACAAAATCCTGGAATCGTTTATAGTTGTCATCCGTGATAATATGAATTTGATTTTTGGTCAGGGTTTCATGCAGGAATGAACCGCACTGGCCTGTCTTCTGTGTGATCGCCAGAAACACCCGTCGTCTCAGGTCGAAGGCATCGACGCGTTTGAAGGGGATTTTATGCAGCATCGCGGCGAAAAGGTGGTCAGGATTGACGGTGGTCATGCCATAAATGGCTGTCATGTATTGCTGCATGATATTTCTTGCCTGCTTTCGCATGGCTCTGCGAGAGGATATGGGGTCATCGAAATCAAAGGTGCGGGTGGCGGAAATATCGCTTTCTATGGTGGATGTGGTCAGAAAATCCTGAATGGATATTGCCGCACCGAAATGAATGTCGATATCGACACCGGACAGCAGCATGGCGCCTTCCGTCATGGTTTCATCCATCATGCGATCCGATGGTTGATCCACCAGAAATTCAGCCATGCGGCTGAGTGTGTTCTCTCGGGATCGCAGCGGATAATAGGTGATATTGACCGGTACAATCAGAGTGCGGGTTGTCTTCAGCGCTTCGATATCCGCAATCTGAAACAGGGTCATCAGTCGTCTGGCTTCATCGGGAAGGGTTTCCGACAGGTGGATGATCCGCTTGCGGTAAAACTCGGTTCGAAGCGCCAGGCTGGCGGCTCCGGTATGCGGCGGGTGTTTGCCGCCTGCCACAGAGAGCATCAACCGGCCTTTTTCAACCAGTTTCTTGTTTTTGACCATCAGACCTTCCGGGTAGATGATCCAGGAAGCCTCACCGGTCAACAGGCTCTTGACCATGAGCCTATCCCTGTCCGGGCTTCGGGTAGAGACCACCCCGACCGCATTCAGATAATCCCCGATAGCGCCTTTGAACAGGCCGGCATCCCCCAGGGACCACACGGGTTTTTTCCCGGTCAGATAATAGATGTGGTAAGGAAGAAACAATGTTTCCATGCGGGTAAAGTGATTGATGACAAAAATCAGTGACCCCTGGGGAATGTTGGCTTCGCCGTGAAGCCGGATTCTGGCTTTTGAAAACAGCGAAAGGGTTTTGATGGCAAACCCCGTAGTCTGGTATGCAAAGCGGTTCATCGTCTCTCTGATTTTCGGTTTTTCGGCGTTCTTCCTGTTGACACCCTGTTCAAATATTACTATAGCTTTCAAATTACGATTTTGAGAGTGTTATCGGTAGGGGATGTTCAAGAAAAGTACGATCTCTTCCCTGCCGTCTTCCCGAAATCATTATCTTGAAAGCAATAACTTAGCGATAATTTTTAAAAAAATAAAGATATTTCCGGAGGTTCACGGTGTACTCGAAAATATTGATACTGCGGTTCCCCCGAACCGAAGTCCGAAAACCTATTGTCTGTTATCTGGTGAAGGATTATGACCTGATATTCAACATCCTGAACGCCGCCATTCTGCCGCGCAAAGAGGGCGTCATGGTTCTGGAACTGTCCGGAACCCGAAAGAATTTCAAGGAAGGCGTCAAGTTTTTGAAATCTCAGGGGGTTCAGGTTCAAAATGCTTCTCAGGAAGTCAAGCGCGATTTCAATAAATGCACTCAGTGCGGGGCCTGCACGGCGGTTTGTCCCACAGGTGCGCTGCACATCGTGCGTCCGGAGATGGCGGTGGAATTTGACGAAACCAAATGCAGCGTGTGCGAAATTTGCATTACTGCCTGTCCCTCCCGGGCCATGGCTGCCAGGCCCACTGCCCAGACCTTTTTTGAATGAAGCCGGTGATTGCCGTCGCTTTAAGCGGCGGCATCGATTCCCTGGTTGCCGCAAAACTCCTGATAGCGCAGGGGTATCCGGTGGTCGGGATTCATTTTATCACCGGTTATGAAAGCCCTCACCATCTTTCCCCGCAGCAATTGGCGGAGCTTCTGGCTTCACGGCTTGGTATCGATGTTCACGTGCTGGACGCGGTTCAGCCGTTCCGGGAAACCGTTGTCGATTATTTCGTGCAGACGTATCTTTCAGGGCTTACCCCCAACCCCTGCATGGTCTGTAATCCCCTGATCAAGTTCGGAACCGTTCTGGATTATGCGAAAACCCTGGGGGCAACCCATCTGGCAACCGGCCATTACGCCAGGATCATGCCGGATGCCGGCGGCTTTCGCCTCCTTAAGGGCATCGATCCGGTCAAGGATCAGTCTTATTTTCTGTCCCGCATGACGCAACAACATCTGGCCCATGCCTGTTTTCCTCTTGGCGGCATGACCAAGACCGGTGTTGTTCAACTGGCCAGGCAACTCGGGCTCCAGCCGATTCACACCGTTGAAAGCCAGGATATCTGCTTTATCAAGGGCCGGACTTACGGCGAGTTTTTGATGGATCAGCAGGGATTTGTTTCACCTGCCGGGCCGATTGCGACGGTAGACGGAAAAATCATCGGCCGGCATCCGGGCCTGCATCTGTTCACCATCGGTCAGCGGCGCGGCATCAACTGCCCGGCGGCGCAGCCTTATTATGTGGTGCGTTTGGAACCGAAAAACCATATGCTGGTGGTGGGTTTCAAGTCCGATCTGTCAGCTTCATCATGCAGCGTCGGCGATATCAACTGGATTGTCGGGCCGCCGGAGTTTCCGACAAGGGTATACACCCGGTTAAGATACCGTTCTGCAACAGTGAATTCAACCTTGTTTCCGGTGGATGATAAGGTGAAAGTGATATTCGACGATCCTCAACCGTCGATTACACCGGGACAGGGGGCAGTTTTTTACAGGGAGGATGGTGAGGTCATGGGAGGAGGCTGGATCTACGGATAGAGATTCCCCCAGCCCTTTGATTCCCTCCCTCAGCGGGGGAGGGTTGGGGTGGGGGAAGTGTTTGGTGGGCGAAGTTAAAACCAATCCCCACTATTTAGACTTCCTGCTTGGTTTAGTACATTCCTCCAGACGAAACTCCACCCTTCTATCGATGGCGTCCCGGGCATCATCCGTGCCGCTGCCGACGATATTTTCCGCGTATCCCATGCCGACAATTTCGGTTTTCTTCTTGATGTCGGGATATTTCACGGCAAGGACCTGCTGAACCAACTGCGCCCGTTTTTCGGATAACTTGACATTGTAGTCCTCTTTTCCGGTATGGCTGCTGTGTCCGATGATTTTTACGCATTCACCCTTTTTCTGAAATTGCGATGCAATCTGCCGGAGCCACATGCCGTAATGTTTGGGCATATCTCCGATGTCGATAAAATAAGCGGAATTGACTTTGAACAGCAGTTTGATTTCGATGCGCTTTTTTTCATCGATGCTGGTGGTTATCAATTGGCCGAAATATTGTTCTGCATCCGCTGATTGATTCAACAGGCGGGCTGTATTGTAAAGGCCCGAATAAACGGTCATGTTCTTGCCATCCGGGCGTTTTTCAGCTTCGGTGTAATAGGCCAGAGCTTTTTCGTTGTCTCCGCTATCATAAGCTTTTTCCGCAGCAACCAAATACTTTTTGGTGCCCAGATAGGTTAAATAGCTTTGGCTCATTTTTTGTCCGGGGCTGCGCTTGACCGAAGCCGACAATTCATCCAATTTTTCGTCGCGCAAAAAAACCGGGCTGTCCTCGTAAATGGATGTGGGCTTATATTCGGGAATTTCGATCAAGGCATCGGATGTTGCGCGAATAACTCCCGAATTCATCTCATAGGCCGCCACAAAAAAATGGTATCCTTTCTGAGCGGAAGACCCGATGCTGTCATCATATTGGAGGATGCCGCTCAGGACATAATCAATCGTGTCATTTTCCATTGCGGCGTCCATTTGAACGACGCTGAAGCGTTCACTCAAGTTAACGGTCAGTATTTTTTCAACCGATTTGTTGATGGTCAATGCCTGGCCGGAATTGGCATCCAGAAAAGTATCGAGCAGCAGTTTGTATTTCCCGGTGATGAACTGACTGTTGATATCTCGGGCAAGATAGGTAATCCCTTCTTGAAACCCCATCAGCCGGCTGATTTTTTGTATCCGCTGAGGCTTTTCCGGTACCGGCGGCGGAGCTGTGGCGCAAGAAAAAGACAGAACCATTACGACAATCAACACGAAAAATAACGTGTTCTTTTTTATCATTACGATCTCCTCATTATCGTGAATCAGCGACAGTTGTTGATGATCCGCTGCTCTTCCGCCGTAAGTTTTTCTCCCAATGAAATTTTTAAGTAAATTTCCTTGCAGGAATGACGTTTCGGTTTAGAGGCAGCGGTTGCCGAGCTGTCTTTGCGGGTGGTATCACTTTTTTCTTTGCTCTCTTCTGTGTTGATCGCATCGGCAGTCTGGGGGGGTAAGTCATTATCTTTATCCGCCATGACGTTTTCTTTTCCACTTGTTTTTTTAGCCTGTTTCTTCAGGGGGGCAGGCTCTGAGGCAGTACCACCCGAGGACGTACCGCTTTTTGTATCTTTGGTTTCGACAGGTGCATGTTTTACGGTCTCTGTTTTTTCAGATAGGTCGGGGTCATTTTTTTTGTCTGGCTTCAGTTTTGATTCATCAGAGACGGTCTCTGATGGGTTTGTGATAACAGGTAGTTTTACAACCGTGGGTCGGCTTTCTTCAATGTTCGCAATCGCGTCGGTCTTATCTTTTGTAAGTCGATCAATACGCAATGCCATGCCAGCCAGCAACAAGGCGATGACTCCGCAAAGAATGGCCCATTTAAACCGGGGCGGTAACCCTATGTGTTTTGGAACGGCTTCCGGTTTTTCCGCTATCGACCGGGAATCGTGGACGCTGTCGCCTGTCGGTATGGCGGTCTCCAATTGAGGTGGCGTTACAACAAACGTTTTATAGGGATCATAGGGGGTTTGCGGCTCTACGGTTGATGTGGTGTGGCCTTTCTCGGCAATCGGTTCGGAGATGATGACGGTTTTTGAAAAGCCGCCTATCGATTCGGAAGATTGTTTTTCTTGACTGGACGGATTGGCGTTGAAAGCCTCGGCAATGGCCCGGCTGAACGCTTCCGCGTTTTGAAACCGGTCTTCGAGCCTTTTGGCTATTGCCTGTTTGATAACCAGGTTCAGTTCCCTCGACACTTGAAGATTCAGTTTGTAGGGTTCCAGCGGTTCCTGGCTCAATACCTTGTGCATGACCGTAGCCATCGTGCGGCCGTCGAATGGGTTTTCTCCGGTAACGAATTGATAGAAGATGATTCCTGCAGAAAACAGGTCGGAGCGTCCGTCCACCGGCTGCCCCATGAATTGCTCGGGAGACATATAATGGGGGGTCCCGAGCATCATGCCTGTCTGGGTTAAATTGGAAGATTCGATATGCGCGATCCCGAAGTCCGTGATCTTCACCTGCCCATCCGGCATGATGATGATATTCGCCGGCTTGATATCCCGATGCACAATGCCGTGCTTGTGGGAGTAGGCAAGCGCACCCAATATCTGCGACATGAGATTGATGATTGTGTTCATGTCGAAGCGTTCATTCTGGTCGAAAATTTCTTTCAGGGAGCGGCCTTGAACGAATTCCATGGCGATAAACGCCGTGTTCTGATCTTCGCCGTATTCATATACCGACACAATATTGGGATGATTCAGCAACCCTGCCGCCTGGGCTTCACGCTTGAATCGGATGATGATGGTGTCTGTCA
>CAJBLH010000088.1 GCA_903953895.1 uncultured Desulfobacteraceae bacterium
CCAGCGCAAGGTAATGAGATAGTCAATACACGATTCCTCTGTCGAAAAGCGCTCTCTGAAGTCAGTAAGGTTTTTTGGAAAATCGTCCACAATACCGCATACTACATATTGTGGTATCAGGAGTCAAGTGCATACCCCCATTTCGAAATTACATTGAATTCGGCAATCCTATTCCTTTTGTGGATATGTACCTGTCAGGCGCGAACCAGTGGTGGCAGGACCCGAGCTATAGAACATGGTCGCAGGTCTTGTCTTTCGGCCAGTCGCTTATCTATCCTGTGTATGCGGGTGTAAAAGGTTTTTGGGATGGGCTATATTCGACGTTATGGCTGGACGGCTTTAATTCAGGTATGATAAGTTTTAAATATCGCCCCCCTTGGAATGAAAACTTTATGGCGGCAGGGGCTTTGCTGGCTTTGGTTCCGAGTATTTTTATTTTGACAGGTATGTTTGTGGCAGGTCTAAATAAGACGGCAGTTTACAGAAACGCAGCCATCCTTTCCCTCGGTGCGATAGCACTATTTTTAACTGCAATGATGGATTTTTACTTAAGTTTTCCGAGTTATTGCGTCCCCAAGGCCAGCTACATGCTGGGTCTGCTGCCATGTTATGCGGTACTTACAGCCGCTGGTGCAGAGCCTTTCCTTCGAAACAGAATAGTCCGATCTGTGGCCATCGCTGCCTTTGCCTGTTGGGGGTTTGCAGCATATACTGCTTATTTTGTTATTGGTTTTCAGCAATGACACTGCCGTCTATTATCAGCAAATATCTTTATTTTTCAGGCTATTGAAGGATACAATCTCGGCTATGTTAAACGGACAGAAAGTGATCGTTATTATGCCAGCATATAATGCCGAGGCAACCCTGAGAATGACTCACGAAGAAGTCATGGCGCAGGGAATTGTAGACATGGTTATCGTTGTTGACGACGCGAGCAATGACAGAACGATGGAGATAGCATCTTCACTTCCTGCCACGGTCGTACACCGGCATGAGAAGAACTGCGGGTACGGCGGCAATCAAAAGACCTGTTATAAGATGGCGATTGCGGCTGGTGCGGATATTGTGATTATGGTGCATCCCGATTATCAGTACACGCCAAGCCTGATACCAGCGATGGCATCGCTGATCGCCAATGGACTTTATCATTGTGTGCTGGGGTCAAGGATACTCGGAGGCTATGCGCTCAAGGGCGGAATGCCTGTCTGGAAGTATATCGCAAACCGTTTTCTCACGCTGACCGAAAACATTCTTATCAGCGCAAAACTCTCCGAATATCACACGGGTTATCGGGCATTTTCGAAAAAGCTGCTCGGACAACTCCCCTTCGATCAGAACTCGGACGACTTCGTTTTCGACAATCAGATGCTTGCGCAGATATTGTGGCAAGGGTGGCAGATCGCAGAGATAACCTGCCCGACGAAATATTTTGAGGGTGCCTCCTCGATAAATTTCACCCGGAGCGTAAAGTACGGTTTCGGCTGCCTGACCACTGCCATGAAATATCGCCTGGCTAAAATGAAACTGATCAGATCAAAATTGTTCCCTGAAATATGACGCACAAAAAAACGAAGATCAATGTGCGTATTTTAGTACTCAGCATCAGGCGGTTGTTCCAATTTCTCTGGAAAAAATTTTGCCATATTTATTCGGGCGTCGGGAAAATCGGGGTTTATCCTTAAGGCTTCTTTAAAAAGCGCAAGTGCTTCATCAGTTTTTCCAATTAACGCAAGTGAAATACCCAAATTGCTCAGAGCCCCAACATGGTTCGGGCGTATTTTTAACGCTTTTGCATAATGTATGATGGCATCATCAATTTGTTTTTGTTCAAAATATATATTCCCTAACATATAATAGGAGCGTTCGGAATTGACATTGTATGCGATTGCATTCTGATAGTGGAGGGTGGCCTCTTTAAAATTTCCCTGTTTGTATAATATGAGCCCAAGGTTTTCGAGACTATAGCCAAATTGTGGGTGTATTCGAATCGCTTCGCGATAATGCTCAATAGCCTGATTGTGGTTGCCTTTTTCAGTAAGAGCGAAGCCCAAATTGTTGTGCGCAACATAGTTTTCCGACGTAGACTTTAGAGCATGCTCAAACAGAGTAATGCTATTTTCCCAGTGTCGAACTTGAAAAGAAGTTAATACACAAAGAATACTCAATATACCTGCAGCGCCTACTGAAAGGGCAATGTTTTTGTGTTTCCAGGACTGAGCCGTGTCGGGAACCTGCCATGCAATCATAATAAACAACCCGATAAGGGGAATGTAGGTATAGCGGTCAGCATATCTCTGTACACCTACCTGAACCAGTCCAATAACCGGTGATAGGGTTCCGATGTACCAGAACCAGCCAACAGCGAGCCATGGTCTGTGTCGGAGTTTTCGAATAGCCAGAAAGGATATGGATAAGACAATGAAAAGAGAGGCAATAACCTTCCATAAATAAATTGTTCTGGGAAAAGGGTATATTACGGTAAGCGGAAAAGGAAAGACCATTTTTGCCATATATTCTGTGTATGATATTACGGAATTTGCGATTCGCGGTATCAGAGGGAATGCTTCAACAGATATAATAGTGCTGTGTTGCGCTGCAAGGGTTATCCAGCAGGAAAGAAATGAAAGCATGAAAAAGGGAATTTTTTCAACCAGCAAGCACCAAAAATTCCGCTTGTCATGAAGCTGGATTTTTATGGAAAACACTTCGGGAAATCTTTTTAATGGCCAGTAATCTATGATGAGAAAAACAAAAGGCAGTGTTACGATCATGGGTTTGGCCATAAGCGCAAAGATAAAGAAAAACAGAGATAATAAATACTGCTGGCGACTCTGTTTCTGGCAGTAACGAGTGTAAGACAATAAAGCCAGAAAGCAGAAAAATGTACTCAATACATCTTTTCGTTCTGCAATCCAGGCAACAGATTCCACATGAAGGGGGTGCAGCGCAAAAAGGGCGGCAACAAAACTGCTTTTCCAGAACTCGCCTGTCATTGTGTTTAGCCAGATCAGTAACAAGACGGTGTTCAGTATATGAAACCCAACGCTGGCCAAATGATGGCGGCCTGCGTTCAGCCCAAATATCTGAATATCTGTCATGTGGGATACCCACGTAAGGGGATGCCAATTGGATGCTTCAAAAGCTGTCAGTGACCATAAAATATTCTTGGATGTTAATCCTTCCTGAACTCTGGAATTATTGAGCACATACTTGTCATCATCATAGACGACAAAATCAAAGTTCTTAACAGGTAAATACACACTGAGAGTGGCTAAAATAATCACAGAATATACGAACACAGTCTTGATCAATGCAGGGTTTTTTATTATTTTATCCATATATTTATCAATCATAAGAAAGGCTTTCAATGTTTATGCTTAATTTTGTGATCTTAGCAAAGACATGACATGACCTGTCCATCTATGGTCATTCCATTTTCTCCCGGAAAAACTTTTCCATATTGATTCGACGGGCATCGGCAAAATCAGGGTCTATTCTTTTGGCTTCTTTAAAGAGCGCAAGCGATTCCTCGGATTTTCCAATTAATTCATGTGCAATACCCAAATTAATCATGGCATTAACATAGTCCGGGCGTATCTCTAAAGCTTTTTCGTAATGTATGATGGCATTGTCTATTTGTTTGAGTTCAAAATAAAAATTTGCCGAAAAGTAATAGGATTGTGCAAAATTAGGATTGCACGCTATTCCATCTCGAAAGTGCAAGATTGCATCCTGAATATTTCCCTGTTTGTATGATGCGAACCCAAGGTTGTAGAAGGGATCGCAAAAGCCCGGACGTATTCGAATCGCTTTACGATAATGCTCAATTGCCTTATGGAAGTTGCCTTTTTCAGCAAGTGCAATGCCCAAGTTGTTGTGTGCCACGTAATTTTCCGACGTGGACTTCAGAGCATGCTCAAATAGTGTGATGTTGTTTTCCCAGTGTCGAATCTGAGACGAGGTTAATACCCAGAGTACGCTCAAAATGCCTATAGCGATTACTGAAATGATGATGGTTTTGTGCTGCCAGGATTGAACTATATCGGGAACCTGCCATGCAATCATTATAAATAAGCCGATAAGGGGGATATAGGTGTAACGGTCCGCATATCCCTGAACACCTACCTGAACCAGTCCAATAACCGGCACCAGGGTTCCAATATACCAGAACCAGCCAACTGCAAGCCAAGGTTTGCATCGGAGTTTTCGAATAGCCAAAAAGGATATGGATAAGACAACAAAAAGTGACGCTGTAAGCTTCCATAAAGAATACACATGGAGTGGGTATAAGACAGCAAGAGGAAATGGATATACCATTTTTGCCAGATACTCTGTGTACGATATTAATGAATTCGCAATCCGGGGTATCAGGGGGACTATTTCAATAGATGCGACAGAGTTGTGCTGCGCTGCAACAGTTTTTAAGCAGGAAAGAAATGAAAACACTAAAAAAGGAATTTTTTCAACCAGTAAATGCCCTAAAACCTGCTTGTCATGAGCCGTGATATTTTTAGAAAACACTTCGGGAAATCTTTTTAATGGCCAGTAATCCAGGATGAGAAAAACAAAAGGTAATGTTACGACCATGGGTTTGGCCATAAGGGCACAGATAAAGAAAAACAGGGATAATAAATACTGCTGGCGGTTTTTTTTCTGGCAGTAACGGGTGTAAGACAATAAAGCCAGAAAACAGAAAAAAGTACTCAATACATCTTTTCGTTCAGCAATCCAGGCAACAGATTCCACATGCAGGGGATGAAGCGCAAAAAGAGCGGCAACAAAACTGCTTTTCCAGAATTCGCCTGTCATTGTGTTCAGCCATACCAATAACAGGATGGTGTTCAGAATATGAAATCCAACGCTGGTAAGATGATGGCCGCCGGCATTCAGCCCGAATATCTGAATATCCGTCATGTGAGATATCCATGTAAGCGGATGCCAGTTAGATGCTTCAACTGCTGTAAGAGACCATAAAATATTCTTAAATGTCAATCCTCTCTGGACGCTGGGGTTACGGGTTACATATAAAGGATCATCGTAGACGACAAAATCAAAGTTCTTAACAGGTAGATATACTGTTAGAGTTGCTAAAATAATAATAGAATAAACGAGAAAAACCCTAATTAAGTCAGATTTTAATAATATTTTACCCATGTTTTTGCTTTATTTCATGTTTTTGCTAATGGTGAAACCTTATTGTTTTCAGATAATTGCCTCATCTTACTCCGTTCGCAATAAGACGTCGTATCGCAACTTGAGATTATTGGCAATGAAAGTTGCAATGGTCTTGGAAGATAAGGGAACCATTGATTTGCTATTGGAAATTTGCTGAAGTGTATCTTGAATATATTCAATGCTGAAGTTTTTGAGCAGTTCATTCACATCAGCTTTTAAGGCGTCGCGATTTTCAGCTTTGATATGATTGTCCAATAAACATAGTAGTGGAATGATGTTCCCTTTTTCCATCTGATTTGCCTGTTTCAAAAACCAGTTCGCTTTCTGGTATTGTCCTATTGTGCTCAGGGTAACGCCGACATTGGTCAAAACCATCGGATTCCGGGGCGACATTTGATTGGCCTTTCTGAAATATTCTAGGGCTTCTTCCGGAGAATCTTGTTTCATCAGAAGAAACCCCATCAGATTCAAATCATCCCATGTGCTATTTCCCTTTGAAAACAGAAAAACCATGATTTCTTTTGCCTGATCCCATTTTCCCAGCGTTGTCAGCATCTTGGCTTTGTCATTGAGAGCCTTGAGGTACAGAGGATCCATTGCAATGGAGCGATCATACAGCACCAGAGCTTTTTCATAATTCTGATGGGCTGCATGGATACCGGCCATGTTCGCAAGGGTTATCGCGGCGTAGGAAGGCTTTGCCCACAGTTTCGACAAGGACGCCTCATAAAGACCCATCGACTTGTCGTATTGCCCAATCGTTTCGTAATACCATGCAAGGCGACCGTACGGCCTTGCGGAAAGAGGGGCTTTGAGTAAGGCATCTTCCCACAGGGTTTTTTCCGAAATCCAAGCTCGATTTCGGAGGTGGGTGGTGATGCCAAGTACAACCAGAAACGAGGCCATTACTGTAAAACAGGTCAGAAACATTGCCCGTCTCTGCATCCTCTGACAATAGCGTAGTCCCTTTACCACCGCCAGAGCAACCGGAAAAAAAACGAAGGCGGATGGCAGATGATTGCGATGTTCAAATACAAGCTCCAGGGGAATGACGGTCGATTCAATGATATGGTTTAAAAAATAGAATAGAATGCTGAAAGAAAGAACCGGCAATTTTCGAATTTGAAAGAGTGCTAAAACCAATAGCCCTGAAATCAATGACATGGCACCGATGGTCGTGATGGGATTAAGGAGGGAAGTGGATTTGCTGATGTAATGTTCGATGGAAAAACGACTGAGCAGGGGGTAGAAAATCTGTGTCAAATATCCGATAACAATGCGGGGCTCTGTCAGCAATCGTTCCGCCACGGTAAAGGGGCGATCGGATGACAACTTGGCAATGAACGCCAGGGGATCCGAAAGGATGGAATAAGGAAGAAAAGCGGCAAGTATCCCTGTCGCCGCAGTCGCTGCAAGAAGGATTTGAATACAGACTTTGAGACGGACTCGATTGGAAAAGTTTTTAAAAAATACGATTTCGATAAGCGCCAGAGAAAGGGGGAAAATAACGGCATTTTCCTTGGACCCCATTGCCAGCAGCATGCAAAGGAAGCATCCTGAAAACAGGCCGAGGCGTAGCGGCCTTTCGGTATGATTCCGGGCCTTAACATAGCAGAGCAAGCCGGAGAGGTAAAACAGTGTGGCCAACAGCGTCATGCGCTGCACAATGTAAGTGACCGCCTGAATTTGAATTGGGTGAATGGCCCAGAGAACAGCACTCAGCAGTGCGATATTTTTTTCATCCCCCTTGCAGAACCCCGATAAAAAGGGTGTGCGAAACAGAGATCGCACTAAGATATACAGTATTATGGTGCAAAGCACATGAATGCCCACATTCACAATATGGTACCCCAGGACATGATCTGTTCCCGCATACCAGTTCATGGCAAATGAGAAATAAGCAACCGGCCGGAATGCAAGACCGGAAACACGGATGCCGTGGGTTTGAAACATCCCGGTTGCTTGAGATAGGGAATCTAAAGAAATCTCTGAAATGTGAATAGCCGGATTCTTGACAACATTGGGAAAATCATCGAGATGCCAATCGCAGTCAAAAGAATTGGAGTAGGGGAGAATGCAGATAAGAAGTATGAGCCAATACCCTAAATAATCAGACTGTGTCGTCCACTGAGCGGTATTATTCCCATGCATGAATTTTTATGATTGTGTCTTTGAAGTGAATTCTCAATGGTGAAAAAATTAAAGAGGAATCCACAAACAAAAGGGGAAGATTCTCCTCTTTTGTTTGTAGATTCAATAATCAATTGGAAAACATAGAATTAGGTAAGATTATGGACTGTTAGCTATAGCCCAAGGATTTTAGTGAAAACATCACCAGACCATTCCGTATTCGCGGCTTTATAATCAGTGGGGCATCTTTTGCTGACATCCGTAACGGCAATACCGATGGTGAGATTGGGGTCGCCGGTAATTGTGGCAGTATTCACAGAACCTGTAGGTCCAGACATTTTGACACTTAGTAGAGCTGGTGTAGCTGGTAAACCGGTATGACTGGGAATGGCAAAGTAGTCGGCTAAGGCTGAAGCGATGGCGTTTGCGTCACTTTCGGCTGCGCTGCAGAAAGCTTTGTTACGATAAGCGATGAAATTGGGAATGGCGATCGCAGCCAGAATACCGATAATGGCGATAACGATCATGAGCTCGATCAGGGTGAAACCTTTTTCGTTGGTGCGGGTCATTTTTTGTAGCATAGTAAACCTCCTTTTAATAATGGATAATAAAAATGAATGGTTCTGATACTTCGTTGTGCTTGTGATAGGAGTTATGCAATGCATGTGCCATAAAAAAATAATCGTGGTGATGCAGGATGGCGTTTCAAATCCAGTAAGCTGTCTGCATATCTGGATGAGAGTTATCAATATTCAGTTTATGGTCTAAATGCTTCATAGTTTTCTGATCATTCGGTGCAACCGGAATCCCTATACAGTATTCAGCATAATGGTTCAACTATCTATTTTAATATGTTATTCGTGATCGGCAGTGTCTTGCATCCAAGCCACCTGCCTGAAAACAAAACCTGCCGATTATTGTTATGTGCTTTACATTTTTTGGCAATGAGAAATTCCCAATAATGTTGTCTCAACTGATGATTGCATTTTAATTGAAAATTATTCGTCTGAAGTCATAATCTCCGTGTTTTTGCAGAATTTTGATATCGTTACATCCCCCACACCGTAATGGAATGTTCCTGAAATCGCTTTTCCATGACAAAGCGTTTTTTCTTCCAGGATTTTTTGGGGCTGTGGTCAAAGATGACCTATCCTAATGGGCGGTTGTTTAGCTTGCCTGCAGAAAAGACACATTTGTGGAGAACATGTCAAAATTCTGTGCCCGCTTTCAGTTTTTTTTAACGATGACTTCAGTTCGTTGAGGGGATTTGCAGCCAGTTCTGCCTGGGAGCTTTGAGGATATTTCAATATTCGCTGGAGGGTTCGGATTTCACAGATCAGTTCTTCCTGCTTGATGCCTAATACCCCTGAATCTCGATAAAAACATTCGCCCCCTGGCCATCTGCTCTTTTTGAAAAATCATCGCGGTGATGCAGAAAGTATGCAAGTCACTTTTGAAAGCGTTCTCACAATTTTTTCCAATCTTGTACCAATCATAACGACCCGCACCTTTTATCCATCTTAAACCGCTTGGTTTCTGTTAAAGTTCTGGGCATATGCCAGTTCCCAGCCAGATCACAGATCATCCAGCGTTGTTTTCGTTACCTTGCCGGCTTTTGCCGCTTTGATTGCTGCAATTGTCGTTGGGTTAGGACAAGTGAAGTCTATTGGCATTCTCCCCGTTTCTACTACACAGCGCAGAAACAGCCGGATTGCAGTACTGATATCAAGCCCCGCTGCCTTTAAAACAGCTCCTGCTTCATTTTTAAGTTCCGGTTCTACCCGAAAGCGTACATCTACGTTCACAGTGCTGACCTCCATTATGATGGGGGAATACCCGGTCATTGAAAACGGTTATAAATCAAGAAGAGATATGAGACAAGTTGAAAAAAACAGATGCGAAGGAAAGCGAATTCTCGGGTGGTGGGTAAGAGTAGTTTAATTTTAAATAATTCAAGTACTTGTTTTTTAGGATTGGTAGCAGTAAACGTCAAAAGTAAGTCTATTTCAGACAGCACCAAAAGATGATTGTGGCCGGTTTTGATAATGCAGAAATTTTCTGCTGCGTTGTAACCGTTCACGCCCCCTCCCGACCTCCCCCCGCTGGGGGATGAGGTGAACGGTTACGCTGCGATCATAAGACTCAGTTTCCTCAATTTTTTGGGGTATTCCCATATCGTTACATCCCCCACACCGTAATGGAATGTTCCTGAAAACGCTTTTCCATGACAAAGCATTTTTTCTTCCAGGATTTTTTGGGGCTGCGGTCAAAGATGACCAGATGTCCTTCATCGGCCCGGCATCGGTACATATACTCCCAGGTCTGTTGCAGGCCGGCATCGATGGTCTTCTCCATGCTTTTATAGAGAATCTTCAATTCGATGACTACCCGCTGGTTTTTCTCCGGGTGCCGGTCGGCGGACGACTGGTAACCTGTGTCCTCAGTTGTCTGCCGTCTGTCATCCGGTCCTTTGATCGGCCATATCACCAGAAGGTCCGTTCGCATTCTGCCCAACCCATACTCCCGCTCGATCCGACCGCCGTCGTTTATGATCCGCTGCAAAAATGCCTGGATCAGCAGTTGCGGCCCAGCTTCTTTGTAATCAAATCGCTCGATCCAGTGTTCCGAATGCTCCTGAAAAAAATCCTGAAACGCCGTAAGCAGCTTTTTCATATCCAGAATGCCATCTTCCCGGATATACCATGCCGGATCAATCCGGCTTTCCAGATTGATCTGGGTAATATAAGATATCTGCCTGGGAATGATTTCACGGTAAATTGCATTTGAAATCACAAGCCCTTCTCTGCTGCGGCGGACAAGACCCAGATCAGCCACATACTGAACATCCTCGTAACTGGCGGATTTATCCATATCCAGCCCCTGAAGCATGGGATGAATGACCCGGAATACCCGCTCTTCTTTAAGTTTATCCGCCAGTTGATCCAGATGGGTTTCGCGCCTGATAATCAGATTCTCCTTGGCCTGAGCCAGCATATCCGGTGTAATCTCGGTATGAAGTTTTCCCTCCGGCAACCTGAAGCAGGTTTCGTACCCCAATGCGTTCACAAGCCAGGGTTGGCCATTTGTATATTCCCATGAAAGAACCAGTGTTTCCGGCAAAAATATCTGCCCTGTCTCCTCTGTATGCTGCTGGTAAAGTGTTGCCATTTCCGTCTGGGTAAAATCACCCAGACGCAGCGATTCGGCTTTGATATTGAAAGCACTGCCGCCGGTGATGATCGAATTTTCCTTGTCCGAATGAATCCGGTAATCTCGTACATCGCGCACGCCGCACAGGATAATACTTTGGGGGAAATGCTGCGGCCGCTTGTCGTATCCGGCCCGAAGCTGACGCAGAACCGATATCAAGGTATCTCCGATCAGTGAATCGATTTCATCCATCAATAAAACAATGGGTTTGGAAGATTCTTCCGCCCACCGGGTCAATACCGTGTTCAGTGCACCTTCTTCTCCGCTGACAGATAATATTTCCGGCCAGATACGTTGAATCCCGTCATATTTTAAATAAATCCTGGCTCTTTCTGATATTTCGTTCAATATGGCCTTGATGCCACGGTGAACATTTTCTCTGGCTGACTGAGCGATTTCAACGTTGACATACAGACAATCGTAACGGCCTTGATCGTTTAAATACTCCATGAGCGCTAGAAGGCAGGACGTTTTTCCGGTTTGTCTGGGAGCATGCAGCACAAAATATTTTTCCTGGTTGATCAGGGAAAGAATTTCGGGTAGATTGAGGCGCTCTAATGGCGGAATACAGTAATGATTGTGGCGTTTCACCGGCCCTGCAGTATTGAAAAAACGTTTCATGCGTTTGATCCTTCTGCTATTGCGTGAATCGAATGGCCTTGTATAATTCCGCACAGAGACGCATATCCGCCATGTACACGGCGTACAGGGTTTCCCATCAAGATGGTGGACCAAGGCAGCGAAAATATGTCCGGCCAGACGGTTATGCCATCGTGAACCTCCGGCCATGGCCATACATTCTCCCTGATAAAATTCGTTTCTTTCCTCAGCTTGCCGTTCAAGGGAAAGATATTCATCTGCAGTGATGGTCTCGATGGTTTTTGGGGGTATTCCCATATCGTTACATCCCCCACACCGTAATGGAATGTTCCTGAAAGCGCTTTTCCATGACAAAGCATTATAACGGTATGGGCTCTTGTCTTTAGAAATCAATTTGTTAGACCATTTTGATGATAAAAACCAGTTCACTATAGAACCAGGGTTTTGGATGATATGATTCAATCTCCATGAATTATTCAACAGAAACATCTCGAAGCGATTCAGGATGCAATTGCGCTATTTTAATAAGCGTTTTTGCCGCCCCAGACGGATTTCGACGCCCCTGCTCCCATTGTTCCAGTGTGCGTTTCGATACACCAAGAAGCTCTGCAAACTTGGTCTGTGAAAGTCCAACGGTTAATCTGGCCTTTGCTGCTTGCGTTTTTGGCTCAATAGTATATCTCTTTCCGCCACCGGCTTTGATTTCATCAATTGCCTCCAACAGCTCTTGCCCAATATCTCGTTTAGATTCGTGTTCTTCTACCGCTTTCCCTTTAAGTTTCATTAGCAAACCTCTCTTTGGCAGCTTTGATAATATGCGCCGGCAAATACATCACCGGCATCCGGGTGATCCATCATGAACATCTGCAATTGTGCGTATTCATCATCATCCAGATAGTTCGGCAACTCTCGCTCGAAAATTTTGGATTCGATAAAGGTGAACATGGTTATTTATACGCCATAGACGTATAAAATACAAGAAATATTCTCTTAACAACCTCCAACAGCCCGTGTAATAGCATTCGCACTACTCAACAGCGGTACTCCGCTCCGTCAGTGCGGTTTTTTTATTTCTGACTTACATTTCGCTTATTTTAATGTGATTTTTTATTTTTCTTCCCGCTTTTGGGCAAGATATCACCAAATGAGGCATATTTTACATCAAGCACCAACAAGAGACAAAGGCTTGTTTGATGACGATCTGATCAAAGTGGAGAATCAAGGTGATTTCCAATGAAAAATACGGCATCCTTCATATGGGTCGAAAAGTAGTTTACACTTTTGATAAACCTGAATATTGACAAACCTATAGTGTTGGCAAAAATGGTGTAATTTTTGCCACTATTTCAGCTACTGGTAAAGCTACTACTATTGGGAAAGTGA
>CAJBLH010000089.1 GCA_903953895.1 uncultured Desulfobacteraceae bacterium
ACTTGCAAGTGATATGAAAAAACCAGATGGGCTGACAATCATTCGGCCCGAAGAAGTTTCTCAGGTACTGGAAACCATTCCTATCAAAGATCTCTGCGGTGTAGGCTCACAGACGGAGAAGAAATTAAACCTTCTGGGAATTAAGACCTGTGGGGAACTGGGGCGATTTCCGGTGGATATTCTGAAAAGAAAGTTCGGAATTAACGGGCAACATCTGCATGATATGGGACTGGGTATCGACTACAGTCCAGTAGTTCCAGCAAGTGATCAAGACAAAGTCAAATCCGTCGGACACTCGATGACGCTGAGGCAAGATGTTTCCAGACGGCAAGATATCTTGAAGTATTTGCTTCAGTTGTCAGAAATGGTGGGAAGACGAGCCAGGCGGTATCATGTCTCCGGTAAGACAGTACATCTTTATATCCGGTATGCAGATTTTTATTCCAGCATCGGGAAGCAGCAGACCCTGGGAAATCCCATCAATCTGAGCGACGATATTTACAAAGCGGTCATAGATATCCTGGATACCATTGAACTTCAGCAGCCGGTGAGACTGCTTGGGGTTCGGTTAACCAATTTAAAATATCAGGTGGCGCAGTTACCGTTGTTCCCCCAGGAACGAAAGAAGGCGCTCATGATCGGAGCAATGGATGCGGTAAACAATAAATATGGAGACTTCACCGTGACATTTGCAAGCCTGATGGATACTGAAGAAAAGGGTAGTAATGTGATTTCTCCGGCGTGGCGACCTGATGGGATACGGTGTGTTGATATAAAGTGATCTTTAGCACATCTACTCTTCTCCCATATACCAGTTGCACACCTGTACCTGCATTGATTATTTCCGATAATGAAACTTGACAATCCGATGCATAATGCTGAGTGTTGACTTGTTGCATTTGATAGTCAATATAGATAAAAATTGATCCAATTTATGCTGCATTTGCTCTTTTACATATTGAATCATTGAGATATACATACTTTTCTTTTAGCCATTTTGAATAAATCGCTGGAAGCATTTCTCCGATTTCCTAAAAATGATTATTGAACACTGAATCCGTTGGGAGCTCTGTTAATGTTATTTCAGGAAAGGGGGTTGCAAATGTCAAACGCTCATGAAATTAGCCAGGCGAATCGCTATACAATAGAAGTGCCCATATTTAGCTCTTATTCAAATATGCCCGTCGGCGCCAGCGCTAGGAACATCAACTTCAGTCAGGATGGCATGTATTTTGTTTCAGACATGGAATTTCAACCCGGTTCTACAGTTCTCATCCAGACTAAAAGCGGCAGTCCACATCAGAAAAAGTCGAAAAATTCTAAAAGGCTGCGACAGACAACTGTAGCTGAAGTACTGCGGTGCAGACAGTACACAGAAAATCCGACCTATTATCAAGTATGGGTTAAATATTATTAATCATGGTAGTGATAGCAACCCAGACCACCAATATCGTACCGAAGGAATATGCCAGGGGTGTCTTGCAGAAAGAAGGGTAGAGTAGGCAAAATGCATCAGAATGCATCTGAGATGGTGATTTTTCTCTTGCCCCCGTGTGAGAAAATTAATCCAAAATAGGCAAAAACAAGAGAAATTTGTTAAAATCTGCAAAAATATGAAATCAAAGGTTATAAATCCTTTTAAATAATCAGGCAATGCATCCCTCAAAGCCGGATGTTTGTTTACCATTGGAATTAACAGGTCGCGAGGTAATACGATCTTAATCATTATACAGAGAAATGAAAAATGGCCGAAGTTCAACGTGATCTAACCAGAAGTCTGCTGGCAGTTATTTTCATTGTGGCCCTCATCGGATCATCAATCTGGGTTCTAAGACCGTTTCTGGGGGCTACCGTCTGGGCGGCCACCATTGTGGTGGCGACATGGCCCCTCATGATCGCTATCGAGAAGCGACTTTGGCACAAACGCTCACTGGCGGTTGCGGTGATGACGGTTGTACTCCTGTGTGTTCTAGTTGTGCCGCTATCGATGGCTGTCGGAACAATCATTTCAAATATTGATGAAATTACCGGATGGGCGAAATCGATCGAGAATTTCAATATGCCCCATCTCCCGGAATGGGTAGGCGAGCTCCCGCTCATCGGTGAGAAAATGGTGGAGATTTGGGAAAAGGTTGCTGCAGCAGGTATCCAGGGCTTTGCTGTCAAGGCTGGTCCCTACGCGGGCGGGGTGATCAAGTGGTTCGGCGTTCAGGTGGGCGGTTTTGGGATGTTGCTCGTGCAATTTTTGCTCACTGCCATCCTGGCAGCGATCATGTACGCAAATGGAGAGGACGCAGCAGATCGACTACTTCTTTTCGGACGACGTATGGCAGGGCAACGCGGAGAAAACACGGTACGCCTCGCCGGGCAGGCGGTGCGCGGCGTAGCACTCGGAATTGTTGTAACAGCACTGGCTCAATCGGTATTGGGGGGCTTGAGTCTGGCAGTCGCCGGCGTTCCATTTGCGGCAATTCTTACTGCGGTGATATTGTTACTTGCCATTTCTCAAATCGGAGTTCTGCCGGTACTCGGAATGGCCACTCTCTGGCTTTTTTGGACCGGCAGTTCCGGCAAAGGGGGGTTTCTCCTTGTCTGCACGGTCATAGTTGCAACCATGGACAACTTTCTGCGGCCGATCCTGATCAAAAAAGGTGCGGATCTGCCGCTGTTGCTCATTTTCACCGGCGTGATCGGCGGGCTGATGGCTTTCGGTCTCATCGGCCTCTTTGTCGGGCCGGTGGTGCTTGCAGTGGCTCACAAACTGCTGGATGCATGGATAGAGGAAGGAAAGAGCTATCCCCCTCAGGTAAGCCCTCCCTGATTGCCATTCTCTGAGTACTCCCCTTAATTTAATGTATATCCATACTCTACTATCTTCCAGGTTTTGTCGGGGTCAAAGCGTTTCATCGCTTCAGCCGCTTTTAAGGTATCTTTCCCAAGATTCTTTTGATAAACAATTCCGTCCATATGCACAATAAATGTCATGAGTCCCGTCCGGCCGTATTTTGCCGGGTAAGCTACCAAAGCAAAGCCACCGATCATTTTACCGTTGGCAATATAATCGTAAGCGCCTCCGGGGGTGTTTTTGCCCTGAGCCTTCAGGATTTTGTAATAATATCCATGATAGGGGTGGGGAGGCCCTATCGATTTCATCTGCTTGTAGGTTTCTTTGGTTGCTCCGGCAATGGCCGGTCCTAGAAGACTCGGTCTTTCACCTTCCAAGGTTTTCCAGTACAGACCGTTTTTTTTACCCGGGTCGCTGACAAATTTTTGTGCATACTCAAAAAAACCGTTCCTATCGTGGTCTCCCAGAGCATATTCTTTCTGTGCGTCGACATAAGCAAGACATACCTGTATGGCGCTCAGCTCATTTCCGCCGATTTTCCGGTTAAGGACTTCCTCCTTTCCTGCCTTTGAGTCGAAATGCCATGTTTGCCCCTTCTTCACCAGCGGAATGGGAAAGGGCCAATCGTTATTTCCCGTATGAAGAATGACTTTAATGTCCCCGACAATCTCCAAACGGTTCTTTTCCTGATAATTTGTCAAGAAAGCTTCTCGTACCTCCTGATTGGCAACAGCACTACCAAATGAGATCAGTTGCATACCCGTCGGGCCGAAAATCGATAAAAGCGCCTGGTCATTGTTGGCTTTCAGGGCTTCTACCATAGATGTTATACCTTCTTCAGGAGAAACAAACGTTTTCTGCCGATTTTTCTGAGAAGTCGCCGCTTGGGAGCCTTTGGGAATCAGAAATGCCGATAATAAAAAGACAATGATCAAGGCTGTGGCAAGTCTGAGAGGGTTTGTCCTATAGATAACCTGCATCATTTAACCTGCCTCCTCATATGATTGGTTGAAACATTCTGATGGGATTGCCTACCGATGACGCCCCCCGCCCCCGATTTGGGGAAGACCGCCGCTAGGGGAAAATCCACCACCACTGACGCCACTACCTGCAGCACCACCTCCGGTCTGAGGAAGGCTGCCGCCGGAAGGAATTCCACTGCTGCGACCACCGCTTCCGGTTTGGGGAGAGCTGCCGCCGGAAGAAATTCCACTGCTGCGACCACCACTTCCGGTTTGGGGAGAGCTGCCGCCGGAAGGAATTCCACTGCTGCGACCACCACTTCCGGTTTGGGGAGAGCTGCCGCCAGAAGAAATTCCACTGCTGCGACCACCACTTCCGGTTTGGGGAGAGCTGCCGCCAGAAGAAATTCCACTGCTGCGACCACCACTTCCGGTTTGGGGAGAGCTGCTACCAGAAGAAATTCCACTGCTGCGACCACCACTTCCGGTTTGGGGAGAGCTGCTACCAGAAGAAAATCCACCACTACGACCGCCGCTACCTCCCGTTTGCGGAAGGCTGCTGCCACCGCCGATTTTTGGAAGACTACTTCCGGTATTGGGTTGGCTGCTCCCCATATTGGGAATACTGATCCCTTGATTCATTTTTCCGCCCTGAGACGATTGCATGGGTTTTTGGGTCTGTATACTTTCACGGCTGGTACGGCCACGATCGCTCTGCTGCCTGACTTCACCGCCGCCACGGTTGAGACTTTCAATGGCATTGGAAGATCGGTCCTGCGGAGTTGTTGACCGCTGATTTTGAAAGTTGTCCGTGCTTTTGCTGTTGAACTGCTGATTCCCACCAGTGTACGAACCGGAACTGCTTTTTTTCTGACTGGAAGACTGTTGTCCCTGACCGAAAGTGCCTTGACTCGCAGAATCCTTATTCATCAGGCCGGATGACCGGTCTATGCTGCCCTGGTCAAATCCTCGGTAATCATTTCGGGTTTCTGCACCGGGGTTCTTCGTCTGCCCAAACTGCTGACGTACACCGGGATCCTTATATGTCACACCTTTTCGGTGGCTCGGGTCATGCTGCCACTCCGTGGCGCCCTGTCCCGTGCTTCTCTGCGCAGAAGTTCCAGAAGTTCCAGAAGTTCCAGAAGTTCCAGAAGTTCCAGCGGAGTTCTTGGATGCAGTACTCGTACGCGTTTGACCTCCTGGACCTGTCACTTCGCGGTTCATCGTTCCGGTTGTCGGATCAACGGAAGTCGTTGCTGAACGGCTCTCCGTATTGCCGCCGGGGCCGGTTACTGCGCCGGTGTTGGTTACACTTCCGTCAGGGTTGGTGACGGTCGAACCTGTGTAGGATGCCGTCTTACCGGAACCGGTTGTCGCACTTGCAGAGCGCGTGCTACCAGAGTCTGTGGTCTCCTTGGACGCAGTACTCGTACGCGTTTGACCTCCTGGACCTGTCACTTCGCGGTTCACCGTGCCGGTTGTCGGATCAACGGAAGTCGTTGCAGAACGGCTCCCCGTATTGCCGCCGGGGCCGGTCACAGCACCTGTGTTGGTTACACTTCCGTCAGGGTTGGTGACGGTCGAGCCTGTGTAGGATGCAGTCTTGCCGGAACCGGTTGTCACACTCGCAGAGCGGCTACTGTTGACGGGGCTTGTGGTCGAGTTTGTGGTTCCCTGTCCTGAACTTACGGGATTCTGAGTATTGACGTTAGTCGGATAGGATACATTGGTTTGTGTAACATTGGTATTGACCGTGTTGTTGATCGTAACTGTCGGGGTCGGATTTACATAAACTTGACTGCTGGCCCAATTGACGCTTCCGTAAGCATAACTCCATGCAACGCCGCAGGCCACGCCGACACCAAATGAAACAACGCTGGCAGTGGCGACAGCATAACCTGGTGGATAGTAATAATAGGGCGGATATGCCGGATACCACCAGGCGCCATACACCACTGCCGGATTGTAAGCCGGAACATACACTACCGAAGGATTTGCCGACTCGATCACGATCACCTTTTCCTCAACCACCACCACCTGCTCATTCGTAGTTTTAAGAGTACCTTGTGCCTGTGCCCTGGCGCGAAGATCCTGAATTGTAGCCATCACCTGGTCTTTCTGCCCGAGAAAAGCATCCCCAAGATTCTGTGTCCATTCCAGTTTGTCGTACATCATTGCCAGAACAGATGGAAAGTTGACCAGAGACTTCACGCTGGGATCCCAGTATTTTTGATCCAGGGCAAGGGCCAGTTTCTGGCCTTTCAGATTTGGATTTGAGCTGACCCACCGGGCAGCCTGAACCACTTCAAGGGGGTAAGTTGCCGCCATGAGTACCTGAATTAACAGTGAATCCGGGTATAAAGCAATGGGCGCCAGCATTTGGTCCAGTTCTTCCTGTCGAAAAAATGGTGGCGCCGATTCGGTATCCTGGGTAAACCCACCCACAGGAACCATGAATAATAGAACAAGTAACCATACACATGAACGCATATATATTTTTTTCATTACATGCCTCCTTGATTATTTAAATATCGGC
Organism: uncultured Desulfobacteraceae bacterium; assembly: GCA_903953895.1. Lineage (GTDB taxonomy): Bacteria > Desulfobacterota > Desulfobacteria > Desulfobacterales > Desulfatirhabdiaceae > RAAP-1. The sequence continues at coordinate 6,344 of CAJBLH010000089.1, forward strand.
AGATAAAAAGTCCATTCAGTCAGATTATATGCCGTGTCGGTAGGATCATCAAGATGAATTCCGATATTGCCTTTAGATAGTTTTTTCGGAATTCAAAAATGCGGTTTCAGTTTCCTACAATCCGCCCCGAACTGCACGAACATAACCGTGGAAGTATTTGTAGTTGTAGCTGTCATGACCATAGCGGAACCCAACGCCCCATGCGTGGTAGGGGTAATTGGCGCTGGTGGAAGATGACCAGTACCAGGATGAGACAGTGTTTGGGAAATAGGTTACGTTGATGGAGGGGTTCGACCTGCCTGTGTCCGCTAGATAGGCCAATTCCTTGATGGTAGGCAGGCGCCAGTCCGAAAAGCCTCCAAAATGCGCGCGATTCAGAGCGTTGATAAAGGCTTCGGTATTCATACCGCTTCCTGGAGCGCCTGCTTGTCCGCCGTGGGTGTCCGGGTTGCCGTCATACCAGGTGTAGGTATTGTCTGCATCATTGGGATCATCGTAATGGCTTGTGCCATCCATGTTCCGTTTCACTTCCCAGATCAGGCCGGTGGCGTTATCTTTGACCATGACCCATGTCGATGCGGAATCCGCAAGAAGATGACCGCTACTATCGAGCTTGGTGTAGCCGGTAATCGCAAAAGCTGAATGATGCCACAGGATCATACAACACAAGAGCCATCCTTGCACGATTTTTATCATGACTCTCTCCATCCGTTTCAATTGGCTCCAGATCGGACCCGGGGAATTACGATTTCAGGCTAGGGTGTGCTAATCGAGTTTGTCAGCGCCATGTCGAAAATGCCATTGCTTAAACCTCTTTTTCGCTGACCGCCCGGTTTTTACCGGTTCGTTTGGCTTTGTACAGAGCCTTGTCAGCACGTTCGATAAACGTATCTGCGGTGTCATCTTTTCGAAGCTCACTGACGCCGATACTGACCGTGAAACCGATCCGTTCCTCGGGGCGGGTCGGTTCGATCAGGAACTGCTTGCCGGATAGAAACTTGCAGAAGGATCGGGCGCGTTTCAAAGCTTTTCTTAGGGTGATGTCCGGCAAAAGTACGGCAAACTCCTCTCCGCCATAACGGGCGACGAAATCATCGGCTCGAAACATGGCCTTGCATTCCTGAACAAAGCATTTCAGAACGCGGTCGCCGATAAGATGTCCATGGGTATCATTGATCGCTTTAAAATTATCCAGATCGCACATCATCAGAGAGACCGGGCTCCAGACGATTTGACTGCGCTGAATGATCCATTGCATCCGGCTGTCGAGGGTCATTCGGTTGAAAGAACCGGTCAAGGCATCCAACTGGGAGGCATCCTTGACCTGTTCCAGACTGGTGCGCAGTACTGTAATTTCTTCAGACAGTGAATCGATCCGTTTGGAGTCCGAGCTTTGTTTTTCCTGAATGATCAGCTTCATAGCAGAGACTTCGGTTTGCAGAGATTCTTTGATTTTTCGAATATCATCGAGCTGAGTGAGAGCCTCCATGCGGACGTTTTGATCGTAAATCTGCGAATTGAATGTCTGTGTATCGCCGATGAGTCCGCTCAGACCGATCCGCAGCAGCTCGATGATGTTTTTAAGTTCCGCTTCCTTTTGCTGTATATAATCTTTTTCCTTGGCGATATAATTCAGGACAAAGAGTTTGTGGTCAGAAAACGACTGCATCAATGCCGAAGCCGGACGGTCTTCCTGAAATTGCGCAAAAATCTGATCCAGTCGCAATTTAAATTCGTCTGTGCCGATTTCTGAGATATCCATTGGAAATTCTTTCAGGAAAAACACTAGCGAACCGCCAATTTGCCGCAGAACGTGAACGACTTCCCGACATTCATCTAAATGCTGGTTCAGTATTTCAGGTGTAATCTCCACAGACTTTTTTTTAGCAAACAAACCCATATGTTATTCTCTCCTTAAAATCCCGTCTGCCGGCAGCAAAAAAAACACCAGCCCCCTTTTGTAACAGTTCACGCTCCCTCCCGACCTCCCCTCGCCGGGGGGAGGGGTCTGAACGCTTACCCCTTTTTTGAATGGGATGGCATTATCTTCTTATTTGGGGGTGAATGCCAGGTATTTTATCAAAGTATCTTCATACAACAGGGGCTGAAACGGATCAATGATTTTTACTTTAGAGTCGGCGCTTCAGGTCAATCTGAGGGGCAACAATCGTTGATTTCGCATGAAGCTCTCCAAAGGGAATTGGAATGAAAACATTCTTGACAGAGTTCAGGTCTGATGTTAACGAGAAACTTGTTATAAAAATCCGATCGTAAAGCCGATATGAGGAGCCCAGATGAAGTCTAAATTTTTATTCCTTTTCAGCGTACTCATCATCTTAATGGCTTTTGCATGCACAAAAAATGAAAAAGAAAATGAAATTTTACAGGCTCGTACCCAGTTAGAATTGGCAAGAACAAAGTCTGATCTTGACAACATTTTTATTGCTCTCAATAACCTGATCCTTCTTGGCGACAAAGACCCCGCTCTGCCGGTGGAGCTTGAAACAGTCAAAAAATCTCTATCGCTGTACACGCTTATCCGTGTTTCTCAAAGCGACGGAACTCACGAAAAAACGATTCAATTCGCGCAGGATTTTTTGGAAATTTTTCCTAACGATATCGATGTTCGAAAAGCGCTGAGAGAGTCAGGGCAGATATTCAGAAGCTTGAGTGAATCTCTGAACGAATTACAGAGCTGTTTTGTCAAATCTGCAAACGGCGAATTCACTTTTATTCCCGCTAAAGACGGCAACGATCCCAAAATCGATTTTGAAATCGTGACGACTCACCTGATCCAAGCGCGTAGTGCAGTTGATGAAGCACTTAAACGCGATCAGAATTTCGATACCGCGCTCAATCTTCGCCGGTTGATCATCAATGCGCAGATTGCTTTAAGCAGTGCAATTACAAAAGAAATATTTACAATAATCAATCGATATCGGCCGGCGGTCGAAAAAACATTCGACGTCGTTCATTCGGAAATGCAGAAATCTCTGCGCTCCCGGTTCAGTTCCCCCCAAAAAGTGTGGAAGCGATTTCAAGCGAATATGACAACACTGGAAGATATTCATAAAAAAGAAATCGTTGATCTTGACCGGTTGGCGTCAATACTCTGCCGGTTGGAAAACGATGGAAATGAAGAACGCATTGTTTTGGTCAAAAATGCAGTGATTTTGTATGATCAGTATGTAAATACGATTATCAATCCAAGAGGTTCCCTGGCAGATTACAACAATGATATTTCGTCGATAGCCTCAAAATGGTCGGAAATAGAAGTATGGTATAATAAAACCGAGAATATTCTGGATAACATCATAGAAAATATAACCAATATATCCAGTCTGGCCATGGAATTCTGTCTGTACAAAACAGATGCAACACCACGTATCATTCAAAAAAGGCTGGATATCATTGCGTCGTGAGTTTGTTTTGAATCAAGATAATCAAGATATGGTCCCGACCCCGCCGCGCGCGTGCAGGCTATTCCAAAAATTTGCATGCGCGCAATTTCAGCCCTTTCCCTGGCAGTGTCATCAGGGTTGACGTGCCATGAGCGATCAGTTCGCGCTTTTCATTCAATACGCTGGTTTCGGCATAGCTGATTGAATTGCCCGAGCGAATGGCGTGGCCTTCAGCGGTCAGAATGCCGTTTTCGACAGGTCTGAGATAATTCAGTTTCAAATCGATGTTTACCAGACCAGCACCTTCGGGTATTCGCATGTAAACCGCCCAGAAGGTTGCCGTATCGATCAGGGTGGAAATTACGCCACCATGAACGATGCCGTAGGGCTGAAGATGGCACTGGCCCGTGACCAGTTCAAGAACGGCTCTGTCGAGTGAGATCGTCGTCAGTCGCATCGACATATGTTTCGGAAAGGGGCTGGTGTTGACGACATCGATTAATTCAAGGATGTATTCAGGATTTGGGTCGATCAAGTTTTTTTCCTTATAACATGTTGTTATCTAATTAACTGATTAACAGGGATCAGCAAGAAGGTCAATGCAGAAAATTGGGGATTGCTCCCCAGAGAAAATCGGCTTGGATGACCCGATACCACCGTCATATTGCAAAAGGAAAACAAGGAGATGGGTATCTATTCATCAATGATCCGGACGATTACTGGATCGAAATTATCCCCAAAAGATGAGGGAGGCGCCGGATGATACCCCAGCGGTCTGCATGCTTTTCCGCCGGGAATGAATGCCACTTGTCCCGGCGACGCTTCCTGAAACTGGGAGCCGAATTCGCTTTGACGGCCGGGGGATTTTACCTGTTTCCCAACGAACGGACTGCATCCGCTGCTTCGGATGATCCGCCGGAAGCCCGATACTGGGCCGGATCGATTGGCGGCAAGGCCGACTGCCTGGCCTGTCATACCGCCGATCAGCAATTAACCGACAAACAGTATCACCGGAATCAGCCGATCGTCAAATGCCTGCTGTGTGCTCAGGAATGTGTGATAAAAAGCGGAGAGCGGGGCCGGTGCCGGGCCAGGATCAACCAGAACGGCGTTTTAAAAAGCCTGGCCTATGGCCGTCCGGCTGCCATTCATATCGATCCCATCGAAAAAAAGCCGTTTTATCATTTCCTTCCCGGCGCCAGTGCGTTTTCTTTGGGAACCGCCGGATGTCCGCTGAGCTGTAAGTTCTGCCAGAACTGGGAAATCTCCCAGGCCAGGCCCGAAGATATCCGAACGTCGGTGTATGGTCCCGAAGAAATCGTTGCATCAGCCGTCCGGAAACAGAGCCCTGTCATTGCGTTTACCTACAATGAACCCACGGTTTTTATCGAATACCTTACGGATATCGCCCGACAGGGCCGCAAACAGCGGATCAAAAGTGTATTGGTCAGTTGTGGTTTCATGAATCCCCGTCCTCTCGATGAGCTGTGCGATGTTCTGGATGCCATCAAAATCGATCTAAAGGGCTTCAGTCCGGATTTTTATCGGAATATCTGCCAAGCGGAACTGGATCCGGTCTTGCGCAGCATCAAGCATATCGCCAGGAAAGGGCTGCATCTGGAAATCGTCAATCTAGTGGTTCCGACGTTAAACGATTCTCCGGCCATGATGAATCGTCTGATCGAATGGGTGGCCGGCGAACTCGGCCCGGACGTACCAGTGCATTTTACCCGCTTTCATCCGGCATACCAGATGCTGCAACTGCCCCCGACCCCGGTTTCAACTCTGGAAAAGGCTTATGAAACTGCGAAGGCCAAAGGCATTCACTATCCCTATGTCGGCAATATCCCATCTCACCCGGGCAACCACACCTATTGTCCGTCCTGCGGCAAAACAGTCGTCGAGCGGACTGGTTTTTTCGTTCTCTCCAACCGGATCAAAAACGGCAACTGCCCGTTCTGCGAACAGGTTATTGCCGGTGTATGGTCCTAAAAAAGGAGGAGGCGCACCATGAAATGGTTCTGCTGGCTCATCATAATAGTGGCGTTTTTCGGAGTACAGGCAGTCGATTGCTCCGATATCCGTTCGGCGGTTGTAGCGGGGAAATTCTACCCGGAAGATACCGGCCGGCTTTCTGCCGTGATCGATACCTTGATGCAGCAGGCAACTGCGCCGGAGATGGAGTCACCGGTAGCATTGGTGGTTCCGCATGCCGGGTATGTATATTCGGGGCAGATCTGCGCGGATGCTTTTAAACTGGCTTCCCGTTTTTCGTTCGATCGGATCATTCTTCTGGGGACCAATCATACGGACCCTGATTTTCAAGGCATTTCCGTTTTTGAAGCCGGTGAATTCGAAACCCCGCTGGGCCGCATTCCGGTGGATGAAGACATGGCCGGAAAGCTGCTTTCTACCGGCAAACCTGTGACGGCCAATCGACGGGTGCATAGCCGGGAACACTCGACAGAGGTTGTCCTGCCGTTCATCCAGAAGGTGTTTCCCAAAGCTAAAATTATTCCGATCATTATCGGTGGGTCGGATATCGACATGTGCCGAAAATTCGGGGGCATGCTTGCTGAGGCGATACGGGGAAAAAACGCACTGATCATCGCCAGTTCGGACCTGTGTCATTATCCCGATTACAGCGATGGGGTCGAAGCGGACCGGGGCATCCTGAATGCCATGATGCAGCTCGATCCGGCGACGCTTACGGCCGAAGTCCGCCGCCAGGAAGGCCGTCATGTTCCGAATCTGGCCACCACGGCTTGCGGACTGGGGCCGATCCTTACAGCAATGGCCGCAGCCCGATCTCTGGGTGCAGACTGCGGTCGGGTGATCAGTCGCGCCAATTCCGGCGATACAACACTCGGTGATCGCTCCAGGGTGGTCGGCTACGCTGCGGTGTCCTTCTGCCGGGCATCAAAGACCTGCGCTGAACCGTTGCAGGCAAAATCGATAGTTGCAGCACCGGCACTGACCGATGAACAAAAACAACTTCTCCTTGCTTTTGCCCGAAACACCATCCGGCAGTATCTCGAAATCGAGACCACGCCTCTGTTTCGGCGGGATGATCCGGCTTTTCAGCAGAAACAGGGCGCCTTTGTCACGCTGAAAAAACACGGCGAACTGCGCGGGTGCATCGGTCAGATGACGGAAGACTTGCCGCTATATCAGACCGTAGGCCGGATGGCACTGTCTGCAGCGCTTCATGATTCCCGCTTTTCCCGGCTTTCCCTGTCTGAACTGAAGGACGTCCACATCGAGATTTCGGTGTTGACGCCTTACCAGAGGGTCGATTCCGTAGACCATATTCGGGTTGGGCAGGATGGGGTGCTTCTGAAACGCTCCGGCCGATCAGCGGTTTTTCTGCCCCAGGTGGCGCCGGAGCAGGGATGGACCCGTAACGACATGCTGGATAATCTGTGCCGCAAAGCTGGCCTGTCTGCGGATTGCTGGCATCAGGGTGGGGAGTTTTACACTTTTCAGGCAATCATATTCAGTGAACCGTGATCACCACCAATATTTTTGCTTGAAAATGTCAATGTTGGACCCAGTCCTGTTCTGTATCGGAGCGGTGTCAGTTCTGGGCCAGGTCGTCCTGTTCCGGGAATTGATGGTTGCCGGTTATGGGGCTGAACTCATCTGTGTTCTATCGCTGGGCGTATGGATGCTGTTGAACGCTATCGGCGTTTTCATGGCGGCATCCGAACGCGGTCCGCATCTGTCTGCATCTCTCTTTCTGTCTGGTGTCGGTTTTGCGGCCGGTATGATTTTTATCCGGTCAATTCGGATACTGTTCGGTATGCCTCCCGGAACTTATCTTCCGCTGAACGTCTTCATTCCATCCGTCATTGTCGTGCTTCTGCCGATTTGTCTGTTTCTGGGCGCCGCATTTCAACGGGCTGCAGATCAGGGTTTGCGACATGGGCACACGCTGGCCCGTGCTTATGCCGTTGAATGTGCAGGCAGCGTTTTTGGCGGGATGTTGTCCGCAGTGTTGTTATATTTTGGCATTCAGAATCTGGCTCAAGCCTTGATCTGCACGGTTATGGCCATGACGGCGGCAGCTTTGGCCGTGGAGCACGTGTCTGGAAAAGGTCGTATTCTGAATAATCCATTATTGAAATGGACTCCGGCCGGCATATCCCTCATCATTCTGATAACGGCTACAGATCGACTGGACTATACCCTGACCCGGTGGAATCACCCAGACCTGATCGAAAGTCTGGATACTGAATACGGCAGGCTTTCGGTGACCCGCAGCCAGGGGCAGACGGTGTTGTATCAAAACGACGTTCTGATTGCTGACAGCCAGTCCAGCAGTGCCGAGGAGCTGGTTCATCTGGCCTGTCTAGAACATGCATATCCCAGACAGATGTTGATTCTGGAAGGATTTTCCGAAGGGCTTGCCGTGGAAGCCGCCCGACATCGACCGGATCGCATCGATCAGGTCGAAATCGATCCCACCCTGATCCAGTTGACACGTAAATATATGACAGCGGATTTTCCAGAGGTTGGCCCCTACATCGACGTCCGCACCCATATTGCGGACCCGCGCCAGTATCTGCGATCGGGTCAGGCTTTTGATGTGATCATTTCCGGATGTGCTGAACCATCGACCGCGCTGTCCAACCGGTTTTTTACCCAGACGTTTTTCAGATGGTGCCGGAAGCGTTTGATGCCTGATGGAATTCTGGCATTCCGGCTGATTTCATCGGAAAATTTCTGGTCTCCGACCCTTTCATACCGGAATGCCTCGGTGATTGCAGCACTAAGCTCTGTTTTTCCGCATGTATTGGTTCTGCCCGGAAGTGTCAACGTGGTGCTGGCTTCCGCGTCCGAACTCGTGATCGATCCACGAATTCTAATCATGCGATTTCAAAATCGGAGCCTCGATACACGGCTGGTAACACCGCCTTACATCGATTATGTTCTGTCCAATGACCGACGGGAAGAGATCGACCGAATGCTTGCCAGCCAGTCCGCTTTTCCGAACACGGACGATCTGCCGGTGTGCTATTCACTGACAAGCTGGATATGGCTGTCCAGATTGATTCCGGATCTGGCGCACCAAACCGTTTCGGACTGGTTTCAGGCGGCGTTCCGGTATGGGTGGATCGCAATGGGTTTCATCGTTCTTGCTACCGGTATCGGTATGAATCGGCTGGCAGCAGGGGGCAGGCGCTTGGCTTATACCGCCTCCTGCTTTGCCGGTTTCAGTGCGATGGTGCTGGAGAGCGCCATGATGCTCCATTATCAAACGCAGAGCGGCGCTCTCTATCAGAATATGGGAATACTCTTCATGGCGTTCATGCTCGGTATGAGCGTAGGGGCTGCAGCGATGCTGAACCTGATCAAACGCTTCAGGGATCGGTTTGTTTCCCGGTTTGTGGATGCTGTGCTGTTTATTCTGCCGGCGGTGGTATGTCTGGGATGGGCGGAGATGTCTTTCCTAAGTGACGCGCCGGGTCTGGTGCCGGTGGCCGTGCTGCTGGCCGCCGCCGGATTCGGTGTATCGGCCATCTTCACCCGATACGCCCATGAATCCGGTCATCCGCGATCGCTGTATGCAGCCGATGTGGCAGGTGGCGGTATCGGCGCCCTGGTCTGCGGGATATTGCTTATCCCGCTGCTCGGTTTGAACCGGACTGTTTTTCTGGTGGGGGGGATGTCGATTGCAGCGGGTATTGGGGTGACGCTGTCCGGTTGTCTGAAGAGGCCCCCTCTGTCAAGATAATTATGAATATAGTTTAAGATTGATACGCAATCTTCTAAATTTTTCTTGACAAAAATTGTGATAGCTGTATTGTAGCTGGAATATAGCTTTAGTGGAATCATTTTGTGAATCATGTTTTGAGGGATCATCGATATTCCCCATCTAAAATTGACATCACCGTACGACAAAGGAGAAACAGTATGGCCGACTTAAACTGGTTACCGAGAGAAACGGGCACGAAAGATCATTTTCTCTGGAACGAAGCAAAATTTTCATCCCAGGCCCCTGGGGTGAAATTCGAGAAAAAACCGATATTGGATCAAGCCGGAAAACCCGTCGAGGGTCTGTATTCCGCCTGGATTACTCTTAACAACCCCACCCAGTACAATTCCTACACCACGGAAATGGTCAAGAGCGTCATCGCCGGGTTTCAGCGGGCATCCGCCGACAGCTCTGTAGTAGCCGCCATCTTTACCGCAGCGGGCGACAAGGCTTTCTGTACCGGCGGCAATACCCAGGAATACGCGCAATATTATTCCGGCCGTCCCAATGAATACGGCCTGTATATGGATCTGTTCAATGCCATGGTGGATGGTATTCTGGGCTGCAAGAAGCCGACGATCTGCCGGGTCAACGGCATGCGGGTGGCGGGCGGTCAGGAAATCGGCATGGCCTGCGATATCACGATTTCAAGCGATCTGGCCATATTCGGCCAGGCCGGCACCCGACATGGATCGGCGCCGGACGGCGGCAGCACCGATTTTCTGCCCTGGATGCTGCCGACAGAACTGGCCATGTGGAACTGCGTATCCTGCGAGTTCTGGAGTGCTTATAAAATGAAAATGCTGGGATTGATCTCCAAATGCGTACCGGTGATCAAGGACGGCGACAAATGGGTCAGAAACCCGGCTGTCATTACAGAACAATACCTTGATGACGGGGAAATCGTGTATGGCGAGATGAAAACCGGCGATGCCGCCAAACAGGCCAGGGAATATCTGAAAACCGCCAAGATCAACTTTGACAGACTGGACGGGGAACTCAACAAAATCCTATGGACATTCACGAATCTTTTCCCCGGCTGTCTGATTAAAAGTGTCGAGGGCATCCGCCTGAAAAAGAAATTCTTCTGGGATCAGTCCAAGGTTATCAATCGCCACTGGCTGGCGGCCAATATGGCCACCGAAGCCTATCTGGGATTCAACGCTTTCAATACCAAGAAAATCACCGGCAAGGATACCATCGATTTTATTGAATACCGACGGCGGATTGCCGACAGTGCGGCATTCGACGTCGAATTGATGGCGGCTGTTCTCGGCAAGCCGCAAGCATAAGCGGACTGAAGCCAAAACGGCGATTCCGGTAACTCATATGAAATAATCTCTTATATCGTGGTATCAATAAATTACATGGATGGGCAGGATAGGGAAGCATTCTGTCCATTCTGTATATTCGGGTAAATAATTACGCAAAAGGAGTGAAAACAATGCTGCTGCAAGGAAAAAATGCGATCGTCACCGGTGGATCACAGGGAATCGGAGCTGCCACATCTCTGGGAATGGCCGCAGAAGGCGCCAATGTCTGCCTGCTGTATCGCAAACACGCGGATGAGGCATTCAAAATCAGAGACGAAATCATTCAAATGGGCAGAAAGGCCATTGCCCTTTCCTGTAATATCGCTTCGTTTTCAGAGGCCGAGCAGGTGGTGAAATCTGCTCTCGAGGCGTTCGGACGGGTCGATATCCTGGTGAACAATGCGGGGATGAACTGGGACGGCGTTTCCTGGAAAATGACTGAAGAGCAGTGGGACAAGGTCATCGAGGTCAACCTGAAAGGCTATTTCAATTTCACCCGTCACGTGGCCCCGCTGATGAAGGATCAGCAGTACGGCAAGATCGTCAACATCACATCGATCAACGGCATGCGCGGAAAATTCGGCCAGACCAATTATTCGGCCTCGAAAGCCGGCATCATCGGATACACCAAGGCCGTCGCCAAAGAGCTGGGGGCATTCAACGTAAACGTGAACGCCGTCGCCCCGGGCCTGATCGAAACCGCCATGCTGCAGGAATCCGAAGCGCACGACAAGATCGTCAATCTGGCCCTGGCTGAAATCGTCATGAAACGCGTGGGAACCCCTGAAGATGTGGCCAATGTCATCGTTTTTCTGGCATCGGACAAGGCCCGTCATGTTACCGGAGAAGTCATCAAGGTCGATGGCGGACAATATATTTAAAGGAGACATGTCATGAGCGATGTAAAAACCATTCAATGCAGTTATGCAGATGGCGTGGCCCGCGTAACGTTTGCCCGCCCCAAGCACAATGTGTTCAATATAGCGATGATGCGGGAGTTCAATGCTGTATTGGAGAGCCTGATTGCTGAAAAGGATATTAAATGCGTTGTGATTCTCGGAGAAGGTCCGAGCTGGTGCGCAGGCGTGGATGTGGGGGATCACCGGCCGGAAATGGTCGATGACATGATCCGCAGCTTCAACCAGGCCCTGGCATCGATCGAGGCCATTCCGGTACCGGTGATTGCTGCGGTTCACGGGGCATGTCTTGGCGGTGGCATGGAGTTTGCCATTGCCTGCGATATGGTGGTGGCGGCCAAAGGCGCCAAATTCGGTCAACCGGAGGTGAAGCTGGGGTTTTTCCCGCCCTATGCGGCCATCCGTCTGCCGGTGCTGGTCGGGCCTGCCAAAGCCATTGAAATCTGTACGACCGGCAAAACCTATTCAGCAGACGAGGCCGTATCCATGGGCTTTGTCGGCCGTGCGGTCGAGGCCGATCAGTTCGAAGCCGAAGTCGCCAAACTCGTCGGAGAAATCCAGACCAGCAGCCCCCTGATTCTGCGGCTGAACAAACAGGCGGTGCGGGCGCATCTTGGCATGAAATTCCCCGACGCCATCGAACGTGTCAGCGATCTGTTCCTGAATACCCTCATGAAAACAGAAGATACCCTGGAAGGAATCGCCGGTTTTTACGAAAAACGGAAACCTGTATGGAAAAATAAATAATTCATGGAGTTGTTGCGATATGAACATGATATCCTGGCAAATGATGGAAGTCAAAAAGCCCATTGTCAAAATCGAATCCTCGCTGCCGACTCCTGGGCAGGGTGAAGTCCTTTTGCGAGTGGCTGGATGCGGGGTTTGCCATACCGATCTGGGTTTTTATTATGACGGAGTCCGGACCAAATCTCCCTTGCCGCTCACCCTGGGCCATGAAATCAGCGGTTTTGTCGAGACCGTCGGTCCGGGCGCTGAAGCCTGGAAACAGAAAGCTGTCATCGTCCCGGCCGTCATGCCCTGCGGCGGCTGCGATGTCTGCTCCCGGGATCTCGGCAATATCTGTCCGACGCAGAAAATGCCAGGAAACGATATTCAGGGCGGTTTTGCCAGCCATATCCTGGTGCCTGCTGGCCAGCTCTGTGAGGTGCCGGTGGATGTAGATGGCAAACCCATGGGACAGTCCAATGTTTCTCTGGCCGAGATATCCGTGATTGCCGATGCCCTGACCACCCCGTATCAGGCCATCTTCGAATCCGGACTTACCGACCAGGATACCGCAATTTTCATCGGTGTCGGCGGTGTCGGCGGTTTTGGTGCTCAGATCGCCAAGTCGTTTGGCGCCACCGTCATTGCTATCGATGTGGATGCCACCAAGCTGGAAGCCCTTGCACCCTATGTCGATGCCACATTCAACGCCAGAGAAATGGCGTTCAAAGATCTTCGCAAGGCGGTAACCGATTTTGTCAAAAGCAAAGGCCGCCGGCGAACGGAATGGAAAATCTTTGAGACCTCCGGAACCGCCGCCGGCCAGAAGAGTGCTTTCGGACTCCTCGTCCACGGGGCATCTTTAGCGGTTGTCGGTTTTACCATGGATACTGTGGATATCCGCCTGTCCAATCTCATGGCTTTTCAAGCAACGGCCAGAGGGAGCTGGGGCTGCATTCCCAAATATTATCCGGCTGTGTTGAATCTTGTGCTGTCGGATAAGGTGAAAATCACGCCCTTTGTCAAATGCTTCCCGTTGTCTGAAATCAACACGGTGTTCGAGATGGTTCACAGCCGCAAGATTCAGCAGCGTCCGATCATGGTTCCGGATTTATTTTAATCAACATCATGAATCGATAGTGCATACAATCGGTTGCTCATACCGGGCAGCCGATCGATCATCATGGTGTTACCTGCCTCTTTGTTCTGTAAAAATCTCAACTTCATATCCTGCATTCCGCTTCATTCCCGACACGAATTGCCTAACCCTGTTCCGGCAAAGATCCAATCCACCGAACAAGAATCAGAGGAAAAGTATAGGAAAACGTATGGAAAAAACCGATCCCCAGTAATGTTTTATGCAGACAGAACACGACGCATCGTGGAATCGAGTTCACCAATCCGATAAGGTTTACCCAGGAATGCATTTGGACGTTCGGGATGTGTTTCTGCCATTACCTGTGTCTCATTGTAGCCGCTGGACAGGATCACCGGGATATCTGGCGAAAGTTTGCGCAATGCAGCCATTGTCTCCCAGCCGTCCATATGCGGCATTGTCAAATCGGAGAGAATGCATCGGATATTATCCTGGTGAAATTTGAATATCTCCACTGCCTCTACCCCATCTTTTGCTTCCAATACCGAATATCCCAGGCGAGCGAGCATGATTTTAATCATGTTTCGCACCTGCTCCTCATCTTCGATCACTAGCACGGTGTCGGTTCTTTCAGTCTTCGAGATTGGAACTGTTTTCTCCTGCTGAAAGGGGATTGTTTCAGTGGACATCGGAAAAAAGACCTGAAAAACACTTCCCCTACCCACTGCGCTCTCTACAGTGACTGCACCGTTGTGCGTGCGTACAATTCCTACTATAACAGGCAAACCCATGCCCCTGCCGGTGAATTTGGTGGTAAAAAAAGGATCAAATATCTTTTCGATATCCCTATCCGCAATCCCGCAGCCAGTATCTCTGACTTCCAAGCAGGCGTAGGACGTATTCTGCGGCTGCCAGTCGACGGGAAATCGATGCAATCCAGGGATATTCGCCGATAAAACCTTTTTAACAGTCAGTTTAATGGCGCCTGGCTTGTCACAGATGGACTCGCAGGCATTGGTGACCAGGTTGGTAAGCACCTGATGTATCTGGTTCGTGTTCGCTCGGATGGTCGGCCCAGGAATGGGAAACTCGGGTTCCACGGTCACCATATTCGGAAGAATGAACTGAAGCATGGACAGGCCATGGAGGCAGGTTGCGGACAGATCCAGCGGCTCTATTTCCCCATGTGTTTGCCCCAGATAGGCCAACAACAGGCTGCTTATTTCAGCCGCTCTGCAGCAAGCCTTCATGGCCTCAGTCAGGTTTTCAACCGGACCTGATGCTGGGGTGTCCATGATAGCCAGATCGAGATTTCCGATTGCCGCACCGATAATGTTGTTGAAATGGTGGGCAATGGCCCCTGCCATGCGGCCTAGGCTTTCGGCTTTCTGGAGTTGCCGGTTCTGGTCTTCCAATGCCGCTTTTTCTTTTTCGATCCTTTTGCACTCGGTCAAGTCAATATCGATACAGAAAAACTCGGGCGCCCGTCCGGAGCTCTTCAGCACGGTATGGCTTGAAAAAACCGACACCCGTGATCCATCCTTTCGCTTAAGAGACAGCTCCGATGCCGGAATGGCTTCACCGGTTTCGGCCATTCGTTGAATGGCCTGCTCGACATCCGACTGCATTTCGGAAGGAATAATGAGCTCCATCAGATTTCGCCCGATGGTCTCTTGGGCGGTATATCCGTAGATATCCTGGGATGCCTGGTTCCAGTACCGTGTGGTACCGTCCATCCCATAACCTTGAACTGCAACAGATGTCAGATTTTGAAACAGATTGCGGAAACGTTCCTCGCTTTCCCGGGTACAGCGATCGAGCAGATATCTATTCAGAGCAATTTCAATGGTTACTGCCAGCTCCCGGGCGAACACGGGCTTAATCAGGTAGCCATAAGGCAATGCGGTTTTTGCGTCTTGCACGAATGCATCTTTCGAATGACTGCTCAGAAATATGATGGGACTATCCGAAATAGCTCCGATATGCTGGGCTGCTTCAATTCCGTTCATTTGCCCGGATAACTGGATATCCATCAGAATCAGATCGGGTTGTCGAGCAGACACCGCCTGGATGGCGTCCTCGCCTGATGTCACGGGCTCCAACACATTGTAACCCAGTTCCTTCAACATATTCTGCAAGTTTATGGAAATAATCCATTCATCTTCTACAATCAGAATAGTTTCACCAGCCATGGCGCCACCTCGTGGATGTAATGGTAAATCGCGCAAAATAAAATTTTATGCCCTTAGATACATTCAGCATAAAATGTAGGTATCAATCATTCCATATTTCAATGAAGACAAACAGACGATGCAGGCTGCTACACGTTCTTATCAAACATTTTTAAAACAAATCCGGATTTCCGGATTTCCGTGGATATCTATTTCCAGAGTTCCTTGCAACTGGCGTTCCACTAAATTGGTAATCAACCGGAATCCAAGAGAAGTGATGTGTTTGATGCTGAAATTTTCCGGAAATCCATTTCCATCGTCTCCGACGCACAGATGGATCAACTGGTCTGTATCCGTAAACAGACGCATCCAGATGGTGCCCTGGCGGTTTTCAGGGAAGGCGTATTTCAGCGAATTGCTAATCAATTCATTGACAACCAGTCCACAGGTAGTGGCGACATCCAGGGAAACAGCGACTGGTTCCGCCTGAAAATCCAGATGAACCTTGTCCGCCACGGATTGATAACTCCGGAGCAAACTGGAACTGAGTTCATACAGATACGTTTTAAAATCGATATGGGTCAAATCTTTGGTTTGATAGAGCATTTGGTGGGCTCTGGCTATGGACATGATCCGGTTTTGTGTTTCCTTGAATAAGCCCTGAACTGTTGGGTCGCTGATGCTGGAGGACTGGAGAGCCAGCAGCCCGTGGATTACCTGCATGTTATTTTTGGTGCGATGCGAAATCTCGCGAAGCAGCACTTCTTTTTCTTCGAAAGCCCGCCTTAGTTGTAACTCCGCCCGTTTGCGATCCGTAATATCGAGCATCAAGCCGTCCCAGATGATATTCTCACGGTTCCGACGGGGGTAAGATGCAATTCTTATCCACACCGGATTTGCCTCATCCGTCACCAAACGGCATTCAACATTCAGCACCGACAGGTGATCTGCGGAATCATCGATGGCGGCGGTCACGAGCAGGTGGTCGTCCGGATGAATGATGTCCATCCAGTTGTGATGCTGTCGGATCAGGTCATTTGCTCCAATCCCCGTCAATCTGGAGATCCATTGACTGACAAAATGCAGTGACGTATGCCTGTCGGAATTCCGGATCAGGATAAAGATGCCTCCCGGCATGTTGGTTGTCACTGTCTTCAGTTCAAATATCTGGGTAAGTCGATGAAAACTGTCAGCCCATTCGCCTGGTACTGCCGGAACAGTTGAATCTGCGCCGGATGCCTCGTTCTGGATATAATCGACAAGTGCAATGGACGGAAGAATATAATTCGTTTTCAGGAGGCGATGCGCTGCAATAAAAAACACGAACACACAGAACACGAGGATCGGATAGATGATGAAATTCGAAATGAGATAGCCGGCGATGTGCCATTCCGAAATCGAATAGACGACATGCCATCCGGCATTTTCGAGCGGTAGAGAGATAACGTCAACGCCATTGATCAATGCAAATCTTTTTGTTGAACGCCGAATGATTTCTTCAAAGCCCAGATTGAACACAGTGCTGAGCATTGCATCGGCGCCGGGCGGCAATTCGGTTTTTGAGCCCTCGGCGCCTGCCAGCACCTGCCCTGCATGGTTGACAAGAAGCGGAGAGTGATTGAAAGGGTCGATATCTTGAGCAAACTGAGCAAGAAAATCCAGTGAAATATCCATGCACACAAAGCCTTCGAATCGATTGTCATGATATACCGGTGAAGCTCGGGTAATCATCAGCCCCTTGCTGATCTTATCGATATATGCTTTTGTCCATACACCGGTTCTTTCAGGATTGTTTTCAGGGGAAACCAGCATGCGTGTTTGCCCCCCCCCGATTTCCCGAGAGGCATGATTCGGATCTGCAAATGAACGGGCGAGCATTTCAGACGGTACCCACGGGTAAATATTGCCGATGCTTCCCAAAAAGACGCAATAACTCCAGATTAGAAACGGGTTGAGCTGGTGTGCGATGTGCTGGAACTCGAACAACCCGAGGGCGGCGCCGAGCTTTTTATTGGCAAGGGCATCTTTTCCGCTCAGCGAATTGCCGCCAACAATGATCGACCCGACTTCAGCGCGTTGATAGGGTGGCATGAGCTGATCGATATAAAAAAAATTGCCTTGCTCGTGGTGTTCCATCATGGAAATCAACGGTGAAGCGGGCAAAGCATCCGAAGCTGTTGAAAGGTAATATTGGCACCAAATCCGCATGAAATCATTCTGATTGGAAAGCCGGGCCATGATGCCGTTTAAATAGATGGTGCGTTCTTCGACCGCGCTCTGCAATTGCTGCAGCAATTTGGATCTGGCCTGGCTGTATTGGAGGCCGAAAATGAAGGTCATCAGCAACAGAATGATTACCAGGCCCAACGCTGCGAACCTGCGGAATTTTGCTGAAAGTCTTTGACCCTGATCTTGGCGAATGATTGCTATATCCCCTCCTTCGCATGGCATGCGTCAATGATGACAAGAATGCTTTCCGTCTCGATGGGTTTGACTAAATATCCAAGATAACCCACTTCATCGGCTTTCCGCCGAATCGCAGTGTCGCTGTATCCGGTTATGAAAATCAAGGGAATCCCGAAACGGTCTTTGATCCATCGGGCTGTTTCAATCCCATCCACATTTGCATGAAGATTGATATCGATCACCACCAGATCGGGTTTGTCGCTCTCGATGCGCAGAATGGCCTCATCGCCGGATAAGGCCAGTACTGTCTGAAACCCGGCCGTGATCAGGCCGGATTCCAGAGCCATGGCGGGAATGATTTCATCTTCAACAATCAGGATTTTATGAATCGGCATGTTTGGCAGGCTTATTCGCTTCGACTGGTGATTTCAATCAGGTGGAAACCGAACTGCGTTTGAACCGGACCATGAACCTTGCCGATTTCATCTCTGAAGACAACCTGATCGAATTCCGGAACCATCTGACCCGGATAAAATTCTCCCAGAGCCCCTCCTTGCCTTCCGGAAGGACAGAGTGAATGGTTCTTGGCCATATCGGAAAAATCAGATCCTTTCACGATTTGATTTTTGATGTCGTTGCATTGATCCTGGGTTTTTACCAGAATGTGACGGGCTGAGGCTTTGGTCATCGCTGTCTCCCTATTCAAGGATAATTTAAGAATTGCGGTCATCGACCTGGATTTAGGAACAATACCCGTGAATGAGATTCATTCACGGGTATTGAATTCAGAATTTTCTATAACATATTATGAATGCTCAGGCCATGAATATTTCGTACCGGGACGATTCGAACACTCAGTGAAGATTCTGACAGTACATGCGGCGCATCGCTCGGGATCCAGACGGGATACGATGGACTGAATGGCTTCGTCCTTTGAGGTGAAAAAATGCTCTGAACCCATATTGGCAAAACAGCCGCCACGCTTCAACATATCCAGCACTTCGCGTTTGAGCGAACAGAGGGATATCTCTCGGCCGGCCAGCCGAAGGCTCCTGTTTTCGTGAAAGAGCATGTGGCAGCCGGTTGCATCCATGAAATTGATGCCGCTGGCGATAATCAGGATATGGTACTGTTCCGGACTGGCATCGATGATATTGTGCAGTTCTTCGCTGATGTGATTCACCGCACCGAAAAAAATGGAACCGTCAAGACGAAGTATCTTGAGCTGCGGACACTCCTGAAGCGGTTTTTTTTGGATGTTGATCAGACGTCGGTGGCAGTCTGTCGGATCAGCGGCCAGGGTGACGAAATGGGGATGGGAGGTTCGTCTGAGATAGAGTACCAACGACAGGATGACACCGGCGTAAATGGCGAACTCAAGCTGAATGAACAGCGTTGCCAGAAAGGTGAGAATCAAGACTGCGGCTTCACTGCGATCCGTACCCAGAATATGGCGGATGCTGTTGAAATCAATCAGATTCCAGGCAACCAGTAGAATGACCCCTGCCATGGAAGCCAGCGGCAGGTAGGCTGTCAGCGGTGCGACGAAAAGCAGAATCATGGCCAGGAAAAATGCTGAAAAAACAGCGGCCAGAGGTGTTTTGGCCCCGGCTTCATAGTTGACTCCGGTTCGGGTAAAAGATCCGGAACCGGCATAAGCGGAAAAAAAACTGCCGACCATATTGGCCAGACCTTGGCCGATGAATTCCTGGTTGTTATCGATTTTCTGATTGGATCGGGCAGCCACGGCTCTGGCGATGGATACCGCTTCCGCCAGACCCAGCATGGCCACAGCCAAGGCTCCTGGCGCAATGTCATGGAAGGTGTTCAATGAGATATTTGGCAGGGATAAGGGCGGCAGACGATCCGGCAATGCCCCGACCAGGCGGATGCCGTGCTTTTCGCCTTCAAGGAGTACGCTCAGGATGCTGCCGATGACCATCGCCATCAACAAGGCCGGCGCATGAGGCCGCCAGGCCTTGATGCCGGCTGCGATCCCCAGCGTTAGAAATCCCACAGCCGCAACATAGGAATTGATTGCCGGCATAGCCCGGATTAAATCGAACCAGGTGGAAAGAAACGATGCGCTTTTGGGCAGAACCAATCCGAAAAAATGTCCGAACTGGCTGGACCCGATAAGAACGGCCGCGCCTGCGGTAAACCCCACCACCACTGAATGAGATACGAAATTGACAACACCGCCGAGTCTGGCCAGACCCAAAACAAACTGACAAACGCCGGTTAGAAAGGTCAGGGTCAGCACCAGTTGAATATAATCCGGACCAAAGGGCTCGGCCAGTTTGCTGATGTTGGCGAAAACGACCAGGGAGATGGCGGTCGTAGGTCCGGAAATCATATGAAAGGATGACCCGAACAAGGCGGCCACCAGCACAGGTGCGATGGCTGCGTACAGACCATATTCCGGCGGCAGGCCGGCGATGGTGGCAAAAGCCACGCCCTGCGGCAGCACGATGACCGCTCCGGTGATCCCGGCAATCAGATCGGCGCGCATGGATCGTACCGTTATCAGGGGCAACCATCTCAAAAAAGGAAAGAAAACATGCATCGGCTTGGCCATATCCTTTTACCCCTTTATTTCAATTTGCACTCAAAACACCATGATTTTGCATGATCATCCGTAGGGGCGAGTTTGAACGTTCCTACAGGGAAGTCTTTTGTCAGAAGGCGATGAACTTTGTTCGTGATCACAACACAGGGTCTGTGGCCGAAAAACTGTCGTCTTTTTTCGTCAGAACACTGATGACGTAGTACCCTATGGGAACCCCTGCAACCATTCCCCAGATGCCGAAAAACCGCTCGCCGATCAAAAGCAGAATCAGCACGAGGATCGGATGCACATGCAGCACGTTTCCCGTGATCTTCGGATTGAGGACATACGCTTCAAAGGCATGAACAATGGCTATCAGAATCATGAGTTTGACTACCAGCAGAAACCCGCCGATCTGAACGCCGAAAATCAGGATCGGGACGGAACTTAGAAACGTTCCCAGAATGGGAATAAATCCGCAGAGAAATACGACCGTCATGATCAGTGCGATATTGGGCACCTGAAAGAACCAGATGCCGACTGCGGTCAGCAGGCTGTTGCAGGTGGCGATAATGGCCTGAGCGGTAAACGCCTTTCCCAGAACGTCGGCAAAAGCATGCAGATGCGGGGTGGCGCCGATATAGAAAGTGCGGATCCGGCTTTTTTCGAGTTCTTTCATTTTTCCGGCGATCCTCTGCCAGTCCATGACCAGGATAAAGGAAAAGATAATAGCCAGAACCAATGTGAACAGAATCTCCCAGCAGAGTTTGACCAGGTGAATCAGCGTTTCAAGTACACGCGGCAAGGCCGATGTAACCGCTTTGGCGGACTCGGTTTTCAGGGTTTCCATCATCGCCGTATATTCGTCGGATTCAATGATGCTCTGAGCTTTTTCCTCACCCACTACTTTTATGACGATGCTTTCCACAAACCCGTTGATTTTCTCACGCAGTTGCTGATCGCCGCTGCCGGTAAACTCCTTGACAATCCGATTGGATTCGAGAATCAGCTTGGGTGCAATCCAGGCGCTGGCCGCCGCCAGCATCGTCACGAACAGCACGAACACAATGACCGCCGCCAGCCGGTAATTCATTTTCAGGCGGGTCACGGCCCATCGAATGACGATTCTGGTGCTGTAGGTGATCAAAAAAGTTTCAAAAATCAGCAGGAAAAACGGCTTCAACAGGTAAAAGAGACCGATGACGATCGCCCATAAAACCATTTTTTCCCAGTTGTTTGCAAACAGTTTCTTGACGCCGGACCCTTCAAGCATTCCCAGCTCCTTCCTGCCTCTCATGAATGAACAATGTTTTTCGTATCATTTCGGATAGAGTCGTTTTTCGCCCAGAATCAATCTGATCAGAGTCCGGGTGATCCAGCGGGCGGGCGTGCGAAATGCAGCATATCCAATGACACCAATCATGATGAAGATCATTGCCCGGGTACTGGTTCCCCCATCCGGCAAACTTACCAAAGGGGCCAAAAAATAGGCGGAAATCAGTCCGATCAGGGCTTGCCAGGAGTCGGGTAAAAATAGAACATAAAAAGTGATGTAGCGTACCGTCAGTTGCCTTTTGCTCAAAAGATCACCTGTGATAAAAGGGGTTAGGAACAATTTGTCGTCACTGTATACCAGATCGCAGGTATTCAGGCAATTCCTATAGCTTTTTAGATAAAAATTTTGGGTGCATTATCGGTCGGAGATATACTACAGTACTATCTCCTCTCTGCTGCCTTGTGAAATGAATTTTCTTAAAGTCTATAAAAAACGACATATCCGGTAGTTGTGGTTAATTTGGGTGATTTGATCTTTTGAAAGTTTTGTTGACCAATTATTGAAGTCCATTTATGCTGAACCAATAGAGAATAGCCCGCGAAAAGGCGATATTGACTATGCCAAATGGAGATGAATCTTGAACATACTGAAAGAAGTTCTGAAACACGAAGTTTTCCCGGCGCTGGGTTGCACGGAACCAATCGCCGTGGCGTATGCTGCAAGCCTTGCCGGCCAACAGATCGAAGGTGAAATTCAAGAAATCCGCATCATTGTAGATCCCGGCGTCTTCAAGAACGGTTTTGCCGTCACCGTCCCCAATACCGGGGGAGAAAAGGGCAATCTGATTGCCGGTGTTCTGGGAGCATTGATCAAAAACCCGGAACTGAAGATGGAAATACTGAAAGGGGCGGTCACGGAAACGGTGGAGCAGGCCAAAACCCTGATTGCCGCAAAAAAAGCCGGGATCGCCTTTGATCCGGTGCGAGCGGGTCTGTATATCGATGTTTCCGTAACAACCGATCAGGGGTCAGCGCGGGCTGTCATGGCGGGGTCTCATACGAATCTGGTGCTTCTGGAAAAGAATCATCAATCCATTTTCACCGGTGATCAAACCGAAAAGAGCGCCGGCGGCCAAGCCTATAAACAGGCGTTAAAGCGGATGACCATCGCCGATTTTGTGGATATGGTAGAACAGATGGATGATGAAGACAGCCGAGATATCCGGCGTGGCATCGATATGAACCTGAAAATCGCTGAAGCCGGACAGAATTTGAAAAAGGTCGGGTATTACATTTCAAATCTGATGCACAAGGGATTTATCTTGGAAGATGTGTTTTCAGCCATCAAAATTTTAACCGCATCGGCTGCGGACGCTCGAATGGCGGGCTTGAGCTATCCGGTGATGTCGAGCGGCGGCAGCGGCAATCAAGGTGTTGTGGCGATTTTAGTTCCCTGGAAGGTGGGTGAATTTTTTCATATTGAAGAATCCAAGGTCATCCGCAGCATCGCGCTTTCGCATTTGATCAATGGCTATATCAAATGTTTCACCGGGGATCTGTCTCCGCTTTGCGGATGTGCGATCGCGGCAGGCGTCGGCGCGGCTGTGGCCATCGTTTATCAGCAGTTTGGAAAAGACATCAATAAGATCACGCTGGCTGTCAACAACCTGATCAGTGATCTGGGGGGGATGCTCTGCGACGGCGCCAAGGGCGGATGCGCACTGAAAGTGGCCAGCTCCACGGATTCTGCGATCCGTGCGGCCTATATGGCCATGAACGATCACGGCATCACGCAGACCGAAGGGTTTATCGGCAAAACCGCAGAGGAAACCATCTGGAATCTGACGGCAATCAGCAAACTCGGGATGGCCAAAGTCGATGATACGATGCTGGGTATCATGATCAACAAAACGTTATGAAGTGTGCCCCTGTGGGCATTCAGAGAGAATCGTGCCAGTTAGCAAATGTCTTCGGCCAGTAGGATACTTGGCTGCGCTCGCCATCTACCAGAAAATCCACAGCACGCCGTCAGCGCAAAATCTTCACTAAAACAGCGGCGATTCCAGCCAACAGCATGATGCAGAGGCACCATTTGTCGAGAGTGCGAAGGTGATATTTTCCGGTGAAGTCCATTTTGTTCTGCGGGGAAAACCCCTTGGATTCCAGCGCCAGGATCAGCGTTTCGGCTTTTTTGATGCCGGTGAGTATCAAGGGGGCGATCAGCGGCGCGTACGCTTTGATTCTTTTGATGACGCCGCCCTTGGTGATATCGTTGCCTCTAACCTTTTGCGCCTCGACGATGGTGAATGCATTGGACATGAACACCATCACCAGGCGAAAGGACAGCGAAACGGCAAAGGCAAAAGGGTAGGGCGCCTTCATGATGATCATGCCGCCGTAAAAGTCTTCGATCGAGGTGATGGAAAGAAAGAGGAGACCGGAAAGCAGCATGTTCAGGAACCGTAAGGACATCGATGCGGCGTGGGAAGCCGCACCGGAATAAATGACCAGATTCCCCCAGGCCCAGAGTGTTTCTTCACTTCGGTAGAACAGGAGCCACATCACAAACGTCATAGCGGCGATCAGCATGAAAAAGCCCGCCATTTTTTTTAAATTTCTCCCGCTGCCACTGAGCAGAAAAAGCGACAACAGCACAGCCAGCATCAGTCCAAGTTGAGATAGCGACTCTCCGGCCACAGCCAGTATGCAGAAGAGAATGAGCCCTGTGATTTTAACGCGCGGATCGAGCCGGTGCGCCAGCGAGTCCTGGTTGATGAAAAAAAAAACGCTCATCGCTTTTTCCAGCATCTCAAAAATTCTTTTTCATTCAACAACAGCTTACCGTTCAATTTCAATGACATTTCCATAATCTCAGTCCGGCGTGCTTTCGCCAGGTCAACGAGGTGATCGTCCGTGAAAAAAAGACGTTTGTCTCCGTAATAAATGACTTCACCATTACGCATCGCCAATACTTTGTTACCGTAATCGGCGGCGGTTACCATGGAATGGGTGATGATGATGATGGTCTTGCCGTTTCGGTTCAGAAGCGCAACACTTTCCATCAGTCCTTTCAGAGAGGGGTGGTCGAGCCCGGTTGTCGGCTCATCGAAAATCATCAGGTCCGGCTCTCCGGCAAGAATTGCGGCGCATGCCACCTTCTGCCGGTCGCCTTTGGGAAGGCAGAACGGATCTGCCTGTTTCCGGTCAAAAAGGCCCATATTTATCAGGATCGCATCGACCCTTTCCCGAATCTCTGTTTCGGCCATGCCCCGCATTCTCAGGATAAAAGCGGTTTCATCAAAAACGGTTTCTGCAAAAATCTGGTTGTCGGGGTTCTGATACACATATCCGACTTTTCCGGCAACCGGAAATGCTTTCAGGCTTTTGCCCTGATACCGGATGTCGCCTTCCCGGGCATCGAGAATGCCAGCGATCAGCTTCATCAACGTGGTTTTTCCGGAGCCGTTGGCGCCCAGAAGGGTGATGAAATCACCTGCCCGGATGTCGAGATCGATATGGGTGAGCGTCATTGCGCTTTCCGGGTATTTGAAAGACAGCGCTAAGACTTCCACCAGGGTCTCACCCGGCGATTGGGGGGGGGAATCATCGCTTCATAGGCATCTTCATCAAAAACACGGGAGTTCCGGATATGACGGAGAATTATCTCCGACTCCGGGGTGTATCCGCAATCCACGGCCTTGTAAATTCCGGATGCTTCGAGTCCGGCATGGGAAAGCAGCATGCTGTCGGCGATGACTTTGTGGTCCCCGTCAAAGAGGATTTTTCCATTGCCGATAAGAATGATCCGGTCGAAAAAAGCATGATAATCCAGGGACTGATCCAACACGACGATGCCGCCGCGGTAACCGCCGTGCCGGATAAAATCCAGGATCAGTTCCTGGGAAGCCGGGTCCACATCTGTAAACGGTTCATCCAGAATGAGCATGCCGGGGGATGCGGTCAGCAGAGACAGCAGCGCGGTTTTCTGTTTTTCGCCACCGGACAGTCCGTCGATTTCGCGATCGAAAAGTGTTTCCGCTTGGAAGGCTGCACAGAGTTTTCTAGCAATTTCAATGGCTTTGAAGTAAGGCAGACCCGTATTCATGGGATAGAAAACAAGTTCTTCCCGGACCCTGGTCGAAACAATCTGGGCTTCGAAGTCCTGGAAAAGAACAGCGATTTCCCGGACAAATTCTTTGGGCGGATATTCGGATACAGGCTGGTTACGGTAGCTATACCGACCTTTGAGAATTCCGGATTCGACCCGCGGGATCAGCCCGCTCAGGATTTTTGAAAGGGTGGTTTTGCCGGCCCCGTTTTTACCGGCGATCAGAACCCGCTCGCCTTCGCCGATATTCAAGCGGATGCCCTCCAGTATCAGGGGCGAATCCGCGTGATACCGAAACGACAGGTCATCGATCGTAATCATGGAAAACGGGCGCCCTGTGCGGCGTATAGAGCAGACCGGTGCGTTCAATCCGCTTGTAAAGCAGTTTGATGAGAATAATGCCCAGAATGGAAGACATGAGCGAATTGTTGATGAAAATGATCGGAAACAGAACCTTGAACGGCGCCATTCCCAGAATCTGCACGCCGAAACCGACGACAAGCGCGCAAACAAGGCTGGCTGCAATTGAAATCAATATGAAAATGCCTGTCTGTCTGAAGTTCATGGTCACAGCATCCTTGATAAAGATATGCCAGAGCTTGCAGGCGGTATAAGAGAAAAAAAAGTTTCCGACAAAACCAAAAGCGCTGGCCGGGGATAATGTTCCGAAAAAGTCAGCGATAAGATTTCCGATAGCCGATCCCCAGGCTGCAGCCGGACCGAAAAGAATGCCGAACAATACCGGAATGACGTTAGCCGGCCTCAGTTCCGTCAGACCAGGTACAATCGGTATGGCCTTGAAAGGAATGAGCATGCCAGCATAAATGGCAGCGGTCAAAGCGATGATGACAATCTGCCTGGTATGTCCCCATACGTCGAATAATTCTTTCATACGATGTCCTCGATCATCCCCGGATCAGGGTATCCGGATGCCCTCATCCGTGATGTGGATACTGCCGGATTTATACAGTCCGCCGACGGCTTTTTTGAACTCTTTCTTGCTCATCGAAAAAACGCGGCGAATTTCATCGGGCGAACTTTTGTCATGACAGGGAATAAAACCGCCCTTTTTTTTCAGAATTTCCAGAATTCCGGCGCCTGAGCCGGTGATGGACCGGAATCCGGGACTTTTCAGAGTCAGGTCGATTTTTCCATCTTCCCGGATTCTGCTGATGTATCCGGTTGTTTTTTCGCCGATTGAAACGGACGTATAGACCTCACTCCGGTAGAGCAGGCCGGAATACCGATTGTTGACAACCGCCATGATACCGATTTTCGTGATGCCGTAAATCAGAAGGTCGACTTTTTGCCCTTCGGACAGGTCTTTCGGATTTTTGTCGCAGTTATGGGTAATTCGGTTGGCGCCGTAAACCCGGCCGGTTTCTTCATCCAGACACACCTTGACGACATAGTGTTTCCCTACCCTTAACCTGTCCTGCTGCTGGTTTAGCGGGACCAGAAGATCTTTTTCAAGGCCCCAGTCCATGAAGGCGCCGAAAGCCGCCACATCCTTGACGAGAAGATAGGCGAATTCTCCGACCACGGCCTTGGGCTCGAGGGTAGTGGCTACCGGCCGGTCCTCGGAATCGGTATAAACAAAAACCCTAAGCATATCACCAGGATGGGTGTTTTCTGGCACATATTTCAAGGGAAGCAGAACTTCGTCGGGCTTTTTATTCAGATAAAGCCCGAAATCCACCATTCTTTCAACAATCAAATCGTTATAACTGCCGATTTTCAACATGGCAAACAGCCTTTCAGCAAGGAAAATGCAGGTTCCAATAGCTTGAATTTTTTTTGAAGTTTAGATCACTCGTTCAGACAAGTCAAGGTTGGCGATGCCAACCTTTTCCCCTGGGCCGCAATGGCATACCTTTTACCATTATAAAACGTTTTCCGGACATATTTATTGACTTTCCCGCTCAAGTCAGTAATCTGCGAAAAATTAATTATCGATATGCCAGCAACTGTTGTTGACGGAATTTATATTCACCGCAAAGACGCAAAGATCGCAAAAAGAATCCAAAGAAAAACAGGAGATGCAATATGACGCCATTAGTTGAAAAAGCGCTCAACGCCATTACGATCGGAACCAATTTATCCACCGGCCTGTCTTATCCCAGCGATATGCTTCGGGCCAAAGAAATGTTTCTCCGGCTGCATAAAGCCGGAGAGAAACTTTCAGCGGCTGAGATCAGCGCCTGGGCCAAACTGAACGGGTGGCAGGCAAAAGACGCCGATGAACTGGGCGCACTGGGTGAGCGAATCTGCCAGGGAGAAAAGGTGAAAATTTCCGATGGTCCCTGGTGGAACGAAAACATTCTGGATTTACTGATGCAAAATATTGCCATGACCAAGAATCGTCGGCCGGCCATAGACTGCTTTTCTCGCAACGCTGCATGACAGCACCTGGAAACAATCTGACGATGAGGAATATTTCGTGATCGATATTGCCGTTACCACGGAAAACGGCCGGCCATGGGTCCGGCTTCACGGGCGGATCGACAGCATTACCGCGCCGGATGTGGAAAAATGCCTGAATGCGCTGATTTCGGGCGGCAGCAGAATGCTTGTTCTGGATATGCAGGCTGTTCATTACATGAGCAGTCTGGGCTTGCGGGTGTTGCTGATTGCGCAGAAACAGCTCAAAAAAGCGGATGGCGAGATTCTGATCTGCGGGCCGCCCCCTTCTGTTCTGGAATTGTTCGACATGAGCGGATTCAAGATGCTGTTCCGCATATTTCCCACACAGGAAGTACTCCACGCAGAGCTTTCCGGTGATGCCATGGCTGTTTTGCAGGAGCAGATTGAGATCGATGGCATCCAACTGCAATGCATTCGCAAGCCGGTCGGCGTCGGACAGCTTTCCGTGATCGGCAGCCAGGAAAAACTGGCCGATTCCCGATATGAAGCCTCGGATGTCGTCACGGTGAAAGCCGCTGATATTCAGTATGGCGCGGGATTGGCCTCCCTTGGGGATGATTTTGATGAATACAGGCTTTTTTTCGGGGAAGCTGTTATCCTGAATCACAGCCTGTTTTTTTATCCGGCGGTGAAACGGCCTGCCGTGGACTTTATGCTGTGTACCCAGGCCGCTGCGAATATTTCTTACCGTTTTCTTCATGGTTTTTCCTTTACCGGCGCATTTTCTCACCTGATTTCTTTTGAAAGCATGGATCATCCGGTTGATCTGGATCAGCTCTCCCAGGCTTTGGGGCAAATTGTTTCAGGCAATGTGTTCGCCATGGTATTCATTGCCGAAAGTAAGGGTGTGTGGGGCATGCACATCAGACAGGTGCCGCTGGCGGAAAACCGGCCAGCCAATGGAAAAAATATTTTTGATCCGCTTAATTTCGCCGCCTGGATGAATTTTCCGGTGGAGCCCGCAGACATCCACCATATCCTGGCCGGGGCAGGGTTGGTGGTCAAGAATCCGGAACTGGCGCCCCCGGCGGTACGGGATCTCTTTGCTACAGGAAGTCGCGTTCATTGCCATGCCGGCGTGTTCTCGAGAGAGCCGATCAGTAAAAAACCGGATCAGTTTGAAAACGAACTCAAACGGGTGATCGCAGAGCTTCCGGTAGCCAAAGTACAGCATCTGATGGGGCAGTCCCGGTTTCAGCACGGCATTGTCGGTATCGTGGAATTGGAAAACAGATAAATGGAACTCTGGGTCGGCGCCCTGAATCTGGGTTTTTTATATGCTTTCATGACGATGGGGGTATTTATCACCTTCCGGATTCATGATTTTCCGGATATTACGGTGGACGGAAGTTTTACATCGGGTGCGGCGGCAACCGCGGTTCTGATTGCAGCCGGCTTCAACCCACCCGCAGCACTTCTGGCCGGGATGCTCATCGGCATGGCCGCGGGCGCCGTCACAGCCTGGATTCATGCCAGACTCGATATCAACGGCCTGCTGGCCGGCATCCTGGTCATGACGGGGCTGTATTCCGTCAACCTGCATGTCATGGGCCGGTCCAATATCCCTCTGCTGAATCAGGCCACCCTCTTTACCTGGATGCAGAAAATCAATCCCGGCATGCACGCCGAGATCTGGATCAGTTGCGTTCTGTGCGTGATTCTGGCGGTTTTCTGGCTGGGGATGTCCCTTTTCTTCAGAACCGATTTGGGTCTTTCCATGCGGGCCACAGGAAACAATCCGGTGATGGCGGCTGCCAACGGTGTCAACGTCAACCGGATGAAAATATTTGGAATCGCTCTGGCAAACGGGTTTGTGGGGCTTTCCGGCGGACTGGTGGCGCAGTATCAGGGATTTGCCGATATCGGCATGGGAATCGGGTCTGTGGTCATCGGGCTGGCTTCGGTCATTATCGGCGAGTCGATTCTGCGCAAGCCGTCGATCCATGTCAAAGTCATCGGTGTGATCATCGGATCCGTGGTGTTTCGATGGATGATCGCCTTTGCGCTATATGTCGGCATGAACCCCATCGATCTGAAACTGCTGACCGCCGGTTTTGTCCTGGCGACCCTGGTAATTTCAGGAGCTGTCGGCAAGCCGGAGTCCGCAAAAATGACGTGGGCGGAGCGATTCAAGGCGGCGATTTCCCACAATCGCATGATGATCGCTGTGGGAGGCATCGTGATTCTGGCGATCAGCATTCCGGGCATCCGGGCGCTGTTGACCCATCGTCCGGATGCCGGAAAAATCCATCGGATCGGTATTGTTCAGATTGTGGATCACAGCATGTTGAATGTCACGCGGGATGCGTTTCTTGAAGAAATGAACCGTATCGGTTATCAGAGCGGGAAAAACTGCCTGTTTCAGGTGGAAAACGCCAATGGAGATATGTCTTCCGTGAACACGATTCTGGATAAATTCCTGGCGGACCGGATGGATGTGATCGTTCCCATCTCGACCGGATGCACGCAGGCCGCCATGCATAAGATCAAGGACCAGCCGATCGTGTTCGCCACGGTCGCCAATCCCTTCATCATCGATGCCGGCCGGTCGGACACGGATCATTTGCCCAATGTCACCGGCGTGTACGGCTCTGTTCCTATGGATAAGGTACTTGAAATGGTCCGTCAGGTACGGAAGGGAAAAATCAGAATCGGCTCTATCTGGGATGCAGGCCAGGTCAATTCGGTTTACAATGTGGAGCAATTGAAGCAGGTTGTTCAGCAGGACGCGGATGTGGTTTTTGTCGGGGCCACGGTTACCGGTTCATCCGAGGTATTTCAGGCGGCGCAATCCTTGGCGCAGCAACAGATTGACATGTTTGTGCTGGCGCCTGACAATATTGTGTATTCGGCGCTGGATTCGGTCATCAAGGTATCCGAATCTAAAAAAATTCCAATGGTTATAACCGATGTAGAGCGGCTGTCGGACGGAGCGCTGTGCGCACTCGGCTATGATTATGCCACCAGCGGAATACAGGCGGCGCATCTGGTGGACAGGATTTTGAAAGGGGAATCTCCCGGGTCCATCCCGTTTGAAAAATATTCCCGGTTAACCATCGGCGTCAATCTGCGGGCTGCCCGGCAGATGGGAATTGCAATCCCGTCTGAGCTTCTGGACCGAACCACGGTCATTATTGCAGAAGATGGTAAGGTGGTGCAAAAAAAAGAATTGATCCACAAGGCTGTTCAGGCAAAACGGCTGGCCCTGTTTCAGTTCGGCGACAACGAGTTGATGAATCAGGCGGCCCATGGGGTGTTGGACGAACTGAAAGTGCAGGGGGTGATGGAGACATATCCGCTCCGGATCGACCGCAAGAATGCCCAGAACGAGTTTTATATGGCCCAGTCCATTGCCCAGGAAATCGTCAGTCAGAACTACGATTATATTGTGACACTCTCCACACCGGCCCTTCAGGTAACCGCGCAGGTCAATAAACTCATTCCCCATATTTTCGGTGCGGTCACGGATCCTTACCGGATGGGTATCGCCAAAACGCAGCAAGATCATATTCCCAACATTACCGGTGTGGCCACCTTTCAGCCGGTGGAAAAAACAATTCAGGTGATGCGGGAAATTTTTCCCCGCGCCCGGCGAATCGGAATTGTCTGGAATCCCGCCGAAGCCTGTTCCGAGGCATGTACTTATAAGGCACGAGATGAAGTCGGGAAACAGGGCTTCGAGCTGGTTGAAGTCAATGTCAGCAGCACCAGCGAAGTCATGGATGCGGTCAGGTCTCTGCTCACTCGCGGTGTGGACTTGTTTCTCACATCCGGAGACAATACGGTGAATATGGCGTTCAATTCCGTTGCCGCGCTGCTGCGTGAACGCCGTATCCCCTATTTTTCCAATTCGTTTTCCGATGTGGAACGTGGCGGCTTTATCGCCGTCGGTGCGGATTATGAGGAAGTCGGCCGTGAAACCGCCCGTATGGCCGCCCGCGTCATTTCCGGGGAAGATGTCGGCAGAATTCCCATCAACAATTATCTGCCCGAAAAAATGTATGTGAACCGGATGCTGGCCAAGGAGTACGGGATGGAATTGCCCGAGGCGTTTTTGAACCGGGCTGCGAAAATCAGGTGACGATGATGATAGAAATTTCAGGTCTGCACAAGACGTTCAATGCAAACACCGTCAACGAAGTCCATGCCCTGAAGGGGATCAGTGTCGCCATCGCTCCCGGCGATTTCATAACCCTGATCGGCACCAACGGTTCCGGAAAATCCACGTTATTGAATGCTGTGGCCGGCTCTTTTTTGCCGGATCAGGGAAAAATCATCATCGATACGGAAGATGTAACCGCCAAAAAGGATTTTCAGCGGGCTAAATTCATGTCCCGCGTATTCCAGAACCCCTTTATGGGCACGGCCACCCAGATGACCATTGCCGAAAATCTGCATATCGCTTATCTCAGGGATCAAGAATCCCTGCCCCGGATCAGGCTCGACAAAGCGCGTTGCGAGGCATACCGGGAGGCGGTCAAAGCCCTTGAAATGCAGATGGAAGACCGGCTCGACAATATCATCGGGTCGCTGTCCGGCGGGCAGCGGCAGGCGCTCACCCTGCTGATGGCAGTTTTGCGCAGGCCCAAGGTGCTGCTGCTGGATGAACACACCGCCGCCCTCGATCCCAAATCCGCCAATCAGGTGATCCGGCTGACCCAGAACTTTGTGGAACAGGGAAATCTGACAACCCTGATGGTTACCCACAGCATGCAGCAGGCGCTTCAGGTCGGTAACCGCACCATCATGATGAACAAGGGAGAAATCATCGACGATATTTCCCTGAAAGAAAAACAGCGGTTGACCGCAAGCGATTTGCTCGACAAGTTTGCGGATCTGCGCAAAAGCGAACGTTTGACCGATGAGATGCTGGAGGAATTGCGGCGGGAATATATTTGAATTACGAATTACGAGATTTCCTGTTTCATTCGTAATTCGTAATTCGTAATTCGTAATTCGTAATTTAAAGGGGGAACGGTTCATGAAGAAAAAATGGGTGGCTGCTGGCTTGGTATTGTCGGTATTTCTGATGGTCGGAATGGGTTATGGTGCGGAGCCTATCAAGATCGGTGCGTTTTTCGATCTGTCAGGGCCGTCTTCGGCGATCGGAACTCCGACCAAGCTGGTGGCGGAGATGGTTGTGAAAAAAATCAACGATGAGGGGGGTATCAACGGCGTTCCTCTGCAACTTGTGG
This sequence comes from uncultured Desulfobacteraceae bacterium, assembly GCA_903953895.1. Lineage (GTDB taxonomy): Bacteria > Desulfobacterota > Desulfobacteria > Desulfobacterales > Desulfatirhabdiaceae > RAAP-1. The sequence continues at coordinate 39,682 of CAJBLH010000089.1, forward strand.
TTGCGGATGACGAGGGAGATCCCACGAAAGCGGCGCTGATTGCCAAGAAATTTGCCGAATCCGATAAAGTCGTAGCCATCATCGGCCCCACGCGGACCGACACCGGAATGGCGGCAAAGCCGACTGTCGAACAGATGAAGATACCCACATTCATGACGGTCGGTGGAGATCCGGTGATTGCCGGCGGTAAATTCGGACCGTTTCACTGGACCTTCAAGTCTCCGCAGCGGACAACGATTGCCGTTAAAAAAATCTATACCTACCTGAAACAGAAAGGCATGCAGAAAATCGCCATTCTGACGGCGGCCGATGGTTTCGGCAAGGATGGAAAGGTTGCACTGGAAACCCTTGCTGCGGAATACGGGATTCAGATTATGGCCGCTGAATCCTTTCAGGCAACGGACAGCGATATGACAGCACAGCTCATCAATATCAAGACAGCCGCGCCGGATGCCGTCATCTGCTGGACCATCGGCAAGGCCGGCTCGATTGTGGCCAAGAATGTCAAGCAACTCGGCATTCAGGTTCCGCTGTTCCAGTGCCACGGGCTTCCGGACCCCAAATACATCGAACTGGCCGGAAAGGCGTCTGAAGGCAATATCATGCCCTCCACGAAACTCATGGTGGCTTCTCAGCTTCCGGATACCGATCCCCAGAAAAAAGTCATTCTGGAGTTCATTCGCCTGTATCAGGACGTCTTTCATTATGACCGGCAGTTTCCCATCAACACCCACTCCGGCTATGCCTGGGATGCGATTTATATGGTCGCCGACGCCATGAAAAAAGCCGGCACAGACAATGAAAAGCTTCGGGATGCCATTGAAAAGACCACGGGTTATGTCGGTGTCAGCGGCATATACAACATCACGCCCGAAGACCACAACGGGCTGGGCGTGGACTCCATGGTTCTGGTTCAAATCGTGGATGGTCAGTGGAAACTCCTGCAATAGATCGCAAAATCGCTGTGATATATGGGCGGTGCAGGCTCTTCCTCTCGAAGGTGATCAAACGCATACCCACTATCGGCCTTAACCACATCGGCTCCTCCCCCCAGCGGGGGAGAGTTGGTTAAAGCATGATTGAACTCTTCGACAATCTCTCGGAGGCGAACGCCAATATATGCCTGTTGATTTTGGCTGCATCAGGGATTGCTTATCAGGTCACCGGCCATCCGGATGAATGGACGGTGTGGGTTCACGCCGAGGACAGCGAAACCGCTATAGCGGAAATTGAGAAATATTTTCAGGAAAATCAAGATATTCCTGATGGAAACGAGATATGGAGCGGCTTTTCCCGGAAAATCCATATCGGAGTCGGGGCGGCGACGGCGCTTCTGGCCGGCCATGTTTTCATGGTTCATCACGGGGGAATTACGTTCTATTCGGAAAAATTCGGTGCATCTGCATCGGCGATTCTGAACGGGGAGATTTATCGGACCGTCACGGCACTGATGATCCACGCTGATGCGGTGCATCTTACCGGAAACATGGCTGCTCTGGCGCTATTGTTTACCGTCGTGTGCAGTGTTCAGGGGTTTGGCGTCGCATGTTTTTGTCTGCTGGCCTCGGGCGCCCTGGGAAATTACGTTACCGCACTACTTTACCGCACATCCCATCTGTCTATCGGATCATCCACCGCAGTATTTGGGGCGCTCGGCATGCTGATCAGCCATCAGACATTCAACAGCTTCCGAGTTGCCAAACCACGTTTCAGGGCCTGGCTTCCCCTGGGCGGCGGCCTCTGTCTGCTGGGGCTGTTCAGTGAAGGAGCGCACACCGATATTCTCGCCCATCTTTTCGGGCTGGGCAGCGGTATGGTTATTGGGTCTATCTTTGAATTGTCATCCGGAAAACCGCCGGGGCCGCTGTTTCAGTATCTTTTTTTTTCACTGACCCTGGCGGTGCTGCTGCTGGCATGGCTGCGATGATCCCGGGTACTTTCCCGGCAGCGCTTCCTGTTTTTCCTTGGAGGCACGCGCACCTCTGGAGATATTCGCTTATGGCGATGAAACGGCTCATCATTATGGGATGCTGAGATTTTAATTTGTGGAATTGGCGCACGGACAAGGGTCTGCTCAAGGATTGCTGGATATTATGATCATAAGTTTCAAGCTCACTAATGATGGGTAGGGTATTTTCGATAATGATCAAAGTTCATCTTTGAGTTGTTGAACAAGCGTTTGAATATAGGATTTCTTGTTTAGCGGATACTCTTTGTAATATTCGATCGTATCAATTTTGCCAGGAGAGAGTTTTTCTCCTTTTTTTAAAGATTCAACAATAGCTCGATTGACGATGGCTGGTTCATAATTTGGATCAAGTTCAAGCGCCTTATCGAGAACTTGTAATGCCAGAGCTTTTTGTCCTAATTTACCATAACAAATTCCCATATTGCCGTATGATTGGGGATGCCGTGGATAATATCTGATGCACTGCTGAAAAAGAGTTATGGCTTGCTCCCATTTTTTA